>JBKJHR010000179.1:0-9126 GCA_046598695.1 Kapaibacterium sp. (SeqCode) | reverse complement strand
AGAATTCAAAGAGCGAGCCACCAGCTTTCGTCTCAGAGTTAATAAAACCACCAGAAGCCCCTCCCTTTGAAGCATCGGCACCGCTGGTTGTAACACTCAATTCAGAAACTGCAAATTTTGAAATGCCGCTTTGAAGTGCATTCGTATTTCCACCAACAAGATCGGTAATTTCAATACCATTCATTGATGTTTTGTTTGATGTACCACGCGATCCGTTGATCACCAATCCTCCGTTTGAATTATCAACGGAAACACCGGGTGTCAAGCGAACAACCTCATCAAGTGTCTGTCGTCCAGGCACATTAACGATTTGAGATGACTCAAAAGTGTTTCCCTGCTTAGTGTTGGTAATTTCGACAATTTTCGTGGCTTTAATAATAACAGGCTCTGCCTCGGTTGTGGAAAGCGCAAAATTCAAACTTGTCGTGATGTCTGACTGTACCTTCACATTCTTAATCGCGAAGACCTTGTAGTTCGCATATTTAGCAGTGACAGTGTATGTCTGCGAAGGCGGAACATTAATGATCGTCGCAACACCATTATCTTTGGTGAATGCACCTTGCTTCGTTTCTACAATTTGTACGGCGGCGCGTATAAGCACTTCGCCTGTTTTGGCGTCAGTCACTTTCGCGCTGATCTTGCCGGACTGAGCAAAGACGTTTGATGCACAAAGGAGTGCGATAACAACGCTAAGGAAAAAACGGTATGTTGTACGGTTCGTAAACATCATTGAAAAAAGAAAAAGTTAGAGATTTAGACTTCGCAACAACTCTCTATGAATGAACACAGAACACAATCGAAAGTAGCAGAAAACATACAATAGCAATATGCGGGACAGAGTGAATCACTCTATCCCGCCTTTGCAACAATTATTTGATGACAGTCATCAAGCGTGAGACTGAACCCGATTTCGTTTTGAGTGTATACTGATACACACCGCCAGGCAATGTGCCGAGCGAAACGGATACGGTATGCTCTCCACTGCTCAAACGACCATCGAATGCAACAGCAACTTCCCTTCCGAGCATATCGGAGATTGAAAGCGTTACCTGCTCATCGTTCTTCAACGCAAATGGAACAGTCGTCTTGTTACCATCAACAGAAGGATTTGGGTAATTTTGCCCAAGAGCGATCGTACTAGTATGGCTTACGCCGTTATCTTTTACACCACTGACTGTGTAATTTTCAACGAACCAATAGTTGTAACCATATCCAGCACCGTTTGCACCATCAATACTTGAGCTAAATTGCCCTGGCAGTGAGTCAGCCTGAAACATGATCTTAAACTGTGCGACCTGTGAGGTAGCCGGACTAATCGCAGATGCCTCTGGAAAACGATAATCGAGATGGGTAACAGTTTCTCCATTCGCTTTATATGGCTTAGGTTCGCTCCATGTCAACCCACCATCTTTTGTAAACTGATAGTGGATGTTGCTGAACCAATTAGACTGTGCAGACTCTGTACGATCTAACGCATCACCAACATCGTCATCCGAGATTGTTTGGTAGAAAATACCAAACATGAGAGGGTTTGTCGTCCTTGCAAATGTTGGATAGGCAATTGTAGATGGTGAAGGAAATTTAATACCAGTCGGTACTGTCGATACACCAAAATTCGTGCTTTCATATAAATAATCGACGGAAACAGGGTCATTGCCAAGAATACTTACGGAAGCAATGTCATATCCACGATTTGCGGTATAATGCAGGCACTGAACGTTGGTTACTGCAGATGACCAATAGAAAAGCTGTCCAGAGTATGGGTAATAAAATCCGCCCGAATCGGCATCATTTACGTTGTGTAAATCACCTTGCCATACAAAATGAGGGACTGTTCCTTCATAAAAGAAGTCTAAGCCATATTCAGGTACTATGCCGCGATTATTCGTCAAATCAATGACAGATGGCATAAGGGGTGGGATGGTCGTTGGCCATGTTGCACCCTTGTCCTTTGATTCAATAAAATAAAGACTATGGTCATTATTTGGAGCATCAGGATTTATCCAAAGAACACCGATCGTTCCATCTGAAGCGACACGCAAAACATTTGATCCAGCGCGCACAAATCCTTTTTCACCATCACCAGCACCGGGTTGAGCACTCCAACCCTTCCATGTGGCAGTCGTTGCATCTGCATTGAGGGCATACTTTCCAAACTCAAAATAGCTGTCGTTAGTACCCGCAAGATTTGGGTCGCTATAATCTCCGAGCATATAGAGCTCTGTTTGGTCAGGAGAAAGAGCTATAACAGGCCATAAGAGACTCTTTTTAGACTTATCAAAAGAGATATTGTCAGCAGTAAACTCCGCGAAATCACCCGTGCCTGGCGCACCTTGCTCGATATAGACCGCGCTTATGAAATCAACGGTGCTTCCCGTTACATAACGGTGTGCAGAAATGATCGGTACATACGTGTTGCCTCTTTTATAGAGGATCATATCAGGATAGCCAGTGCGTACACTCGAAACAGGCTTCGGTGTCGACCATGTTAAACCACCATCTCCGCTATACGTGTAAACCACTCGTCGAGATGGATAGCTGCTACCCACTGTATCAGCTCCTGCAGAACTTGTGGCAGTCATGACACAGGCATGGATCTTCTGTGGGTCCGTCGGGTCAATTTGGATATTATGCAATCCTCTACCATTCGTCTGAAGGTCAAACTTTCCGGCAATACCTGTAAAGACAGAGTTTGGTACGGAGACTAATGCAGACATAGGCTCGATGGGTACACCAATTGATAGACCAATCGCATCAGCTGAGAGTTGACCGAATTCATTAGGAAGTACCTGCTTCGTAGGGGCGTTGTAAGACGCGGTAGCAGATGAAAGCTTTTTCAAACTCACTTGAGCATTTCCTATAGAGACATAGGAGGCAAGTGCTAAGATCACTATGCGGTAGATAATTCTCATTTTTATACGTTTATCAATTACACAACAGTTGGACACGTGTGACAATGACACGAAGTTTTCATTGCAAAATACGGCATTTTTTGTCACGATTTCTCAAAAATGCTATTGAGCAATTTATTGAAGACTTCTGCCTCTGCAAGAAAAACACGAAAATCACTCAGAAGTTGCGAGGATGACGTTTTTTGCGAGATCTTTCAAGTACCATCCCAACTCCTTGGCACCACGCGATTTCTCGCTTGATGTACGGAATATCCTTACATCCGCCCCTATTCGATTGCGAAGATAATTCTCATGCTGCGCTAAAACGGATTGATTGATCTTGTCTATTTTGGTCAAGACAATAAAGAATGGTGTCTTCTGCTCCATGAACCAATCAATCACCACTTCGTCATTCGCAAGCCCTGGATGGCGCGAATCAACTAATACACCAACAGCTCGCATCTCTTTGCGCTCAAGGAAATAGCTTTCAAAGAGCTTTCCCCAGATCTCTCGCGACGACTTTGCCACCTTAGCATATCCGTAGCCGGGCATATCCACAAGGTAGTAATCGTCATCATGTCGAAAGTAATTGAGCGATTGTGTCTTTCCTGGTAACGAACTGACTTTTGCAAGCCCTTTCTTCTGAGCGATGGTGTTGATGAGCGACGACTTCCCTACATTCGACCTTCCGATAAACGCGATCTCCGGCAACCCATCAGTGGGAAGCTCGGTCATTGCGAAACTGGATTTGATGAATATAAAAGCCATTGGGTCAACGAAAGAAAAACCAAGTAGAGGTAGTTCAAAAAAAAGGCGAGCAAAAAGCTCGCCTTTGTTTCTCTAAAGAATCTGCTTACTCAGCAATAACGTTTACCTTCACATTCGCGGTAACGCCATGCTTCATTTTCACGACGACCTCATGTGAACCAAGCGTGCGAATCGGCTCGTCAAGTACGATCGAATGACGATCGATCTTGTAGCCTTGATTACCAAGACCCTCGGCGATCTTCGCTCCGGTGACAGAGCCGTAAAGACGGCTTTCCTCACCAACGCGCATTGGGATGGTAACAGAAAGCTCGCTGATCTTTGCAGCAAGTTCTTGCAAGGAGAGCTTTTCGATCTCCATCTTCTTCACGATCTGCTTCATCTCCTGCTCCATGCGCTTCATCGCACCAGCGGTGGCGACGTAGGCAAGTTTGCGCGGAACAAGAAAATTACGGGCGTACCCGTCTTTTACATTTACAAGCTCTCCGGCTGCGCCGAGCTTCTCAACATCCTGACGTAATATGATCTGCATACGATATAACTATATAAAAAATTATTGTTTGAGCATCACGTGTGCGAACTGCTCGTCTATCACGTGCCCTAATGGATTTCCACATCCATCCGTGGCAAGTTTTAATTCAAATTCTCCTTCAACTCCTTCATACGCCTCAGTCTTGTTCAAGAACTGAATGCGATGTGCCTTGATCTCGACAATGGAGCGGGAATACCCATCTTCACTCTGCAAGACACGGCTCTGAAGCTCGCCATCGACAAGAACAGCACTTCCTTTATGTAACTTCTCTAAGCAACTTTCAGCGAGCTTTGCCCATGCAACAACCCCAACATAACAGACATCTTCTGCCCATTGATTATTTGCATCACGGAACTTGCGATTCGATGCGACACAAAAATTCGTGACTGCAATTCCATTCCCCGTTCTGCGTAACGTGGGATCTTTCGTCAAATTCCCTGCGATCAATACGCAATTGATCTCGGGCATTTTTAAGCAAGCCATAACTTTTGCGCTGGTAAGGGGTGTATTCAGCGAAACGAATTACTTACTCCGCTTCTACTGCGGCGGCGACAGGTGCAGGTGCTGTAAGACCTTCAGCCTGAGCCTTCGCTAATGCTGCGCGGCGTACTTCCAAGTCGTCAACACGCTTCTTCATCTTCACACGCCCTACATGACTTTCGTCAGGCATTTCGAGTGTTAACCAACGGAGAATTTCGTCTTCAAGCTGGTACGCGCGTTCAAGCTTTGTAATAACAGCACCAGGTGCCGTAAAATGAAGCGAGATGTAACGACCGTTCGTCTGTTTGCGGATCGGGTAAGCAAGGCGGCGGACGCCCCATGCCTCTGATTCGATGACTGAGCCACCGTTCTTTGTGACAGTGTCTTCAAACTTTTTGGTGATCGTGTTCACCACATCATCTGCCAATACGGCATTGAGGATGTATGTAGATTCGTATCTTTTTGTTACTGACATGAGTTATTCCTATGGATTATAGCGATCTTACTCGCCCAAAAGCCCTTATTTCGTACAAGAGCAGGAAAATTGAGGACGAATAACCAATTTCTCCACAAAGTGGTTCAACTAGAAACGTGTAAAAGCATGTAAATACACATATTGAGCTATGTACCTCGAACGTATCAGTTATTACTTATTATTTCTGTAGGGATACCACGAAATAATAAGTAATATCTTCGGTGGAGGTGACGGAAGCCCCTGACAATGGGAGCATCTTGGTGACTCCCCTTCACGCCACGCCACTCGCCATATTACTACACAAAATATGGCGTGGCGTGAAAGGGTAGTAGGTAGGTAGGTATATATATAGGAATATATATATATATATATTCCTATATGTGCATGTAGCCATCTACTTCCCCACGCCACTCGCCAAGTGTATAGGCACATTGGCATTGGCGTGGCATACACCACATTCAGTGGTCTCTTAGTAAACAGCAAGGAGGAAGACAGATATTACTTATTATTTGTCTAGGAAAACGACGAAATAATGTCTAATATCTGACAGATACCCCACTGCATTCGACCGTAGGGGCACGCCGCGCGTGCCTTCCCCGCGAGATTATCGCAACATCCGAAACAGGGCATGCGCGGCAAGCCCCTACGAATTCACACACACGCTGGCGTAGTTGGTAGGTATTCACGCCACGCCACACGCCAAATGTATAGGTAAAGTGGCGTTGGCGTGGCGTGAATGGAAGAAAAGCAAAACGCCGCTTCAGGAGCGGCGTTCTGGAGTAACGATATTCTTTCGACTCTTAGATAAAGAGCGGAGCCAATACGAGCGTAAGCGTCGCAAGAAGCTTTATAAGTACGTGCAATGACGGACCGGCAGTATCCTTGAACGGATCGCCAACCGTATCACCCACAACAGCTGCTTTATGTGGCTCTGACTTCTTACCACCAAATGCACCTGTTTCGATATACTTCTTCGCATTATCCCATGCACCACCGCCATTATTGAGGAAGAGTGCCATGAGGATACCTGTGATCGTACCTGCCATCAAGAATCCGCCGACGACTTCCGCGCCGCTTGCGCCTGATGCCTGCTGACCTCCGGCGTAGTAGATCCACTTAAAGATCACACCAACGCCAACCGTCATGCCGACAACCAGCAATCCTGGAAGCACCATCTTCTGCAATGCAGACTTGGTAGCAATATCCACGCACTGAGCATAATCAGGCTTTGATGTGCCAAGCATAATACCTGGGTTGTTCTTGAACTGCTCACGGACGTTATTGATGATCGCGTATGCTGCCTTCCCTACTGCCTTAATTGCAAGCGAGGAGAAGAGATACACGAGCATCGCGCCAAGCAATGCACCCACGAATACTTCAGGCTTATTCAAGTTGATAACCTTCTGGAAATCAGGGACGTAGTTACGGATCTCATCCATATACGCTCCGAAGAGAAGGAATGCAGCAAGAGCAGCAGAGCCAACGGCATAACCTTTGGTAAGTGCCTTTGTCGTATTGCCAACAGAATCCAAGCGATCTGTACGTTCGCGGACGTTCTCAGGCTGATGGCTCATCTCGACGATACCACCTGCATTATCGGTGATAGGTCCGAAAGTATCCATTGCCAAGATATACGCTGCTGTTCCGAGCATACCCATCGTCGCAACGGCTGTTCCGAAGAGACCTGCATCTGCAAGACCGGAATGCGAACCGAGGTAGTATGCGCTAATGATAGCGATACTGATCACGAGAATAGGATAGCCTGTTGACTCCATACCGACGGCAATACCGGCGATGATGTTTGTTGCAGGTCCTGTCTGTGATGCTTCCGCGATAGACTGTACTGGACGGTACTTGTACTCCGTGTAGTACTGAGTGATGTACACGAATGCGATCGAAGCAAGAACACCGATCACTCCACATAGGAAGAAATTGAAATAGTGTTCTTCGCCTAAGAGCCACTTCGATGCAATGAAGAAACCAACGATGGCGAGGACCGAGGTTACGAAGTAACCACGATTGAGTGCCTTCATCGGGTCTTCGGTCTCATTCGTCTTCACCGACATAATGCCGATGATCGAAGCGATGATACCGAATGCGCGAGCAACAAGCGGGAAAAGAATTACACCAATGAGCGATAACTGATTCGCATCGAAGTACGCCTTGTTAGAAGCATAGAGACCAGCAGCGAGGATCATCGCGCCGATATTCTCAGCAGCTGTTGATTCAAACAGATCAGCTCCACGACCAGCGCAATCACCAACGTTATCACCAACGAGATCGGCGATAACCGCAGGGTTACGAGGATCATCTTCAGGAATACCTGCTTCTACTTTACCGACGAGATCGGCTCCAACGTCAGCAGCTTTGGTAAAGATACCACCACCAAGCTGCGCGAAGAGTGCAACAAAACTTGCGCCGAATCCATATCCAACGATAAGAAGAGGTACTTTTGAAGGGTCAGTCGTAACTCCCATTTCATTGACAAGTGCGAAAAGCCCAGCAACACCGAGCAAGCTAAGTGCAACAACGAAGAAGCCAGACACTGCACCACCACGAAGAGCGGTTTGCAGAGCCTCGTTCATGCTTCTGCGAGCAGCTGATGCCGTGCGGATATTGGTTCTGATCGCAACCCACATACCCATATACCCAGAAGCTACAGAACATGCTGCTCCGAGAATAAAGGAGACGGTTGTCCACAGTGCCAAGTTTGAGGCACTTGCCGGATCATGCTCATTATGGGCACGCACAAATGCGTAGAGAATGTAAATGAGACAGGCAAGAGCGACAGCAAGGTAAGCGATCGTCTTGTTTTGCCTGCGAAGGAAAGCTTCCGCGCCCTGCTTGATGGCGTTGGAAATTTCCTGCATTTTGTCGGTTCCTGTATCGCGGCGTAGAACGTCCCGCACAAGGTACAAGGCGAATATCAGCCCAAGAACGCTGATGCCAAGGATAAGTGATAATTGCATTCTTCTTTCGTGTTAATTAGTAATTGGTTAAAAATCACAACACCCCATAAATGGGGACAGACATTAATAGATTGTATAAAAATACGAAGAAAACTACCTCAGAGAAGTAAAATTTGCATAAATGTTAGTAACAGGGTAATCCCCAAACGCGCAGAAAAATAGATTTCTAAGAATACGGAGTCTATTCTATATCATGAAACGATCAACGCCGCAGGCTAAGAGCCTGCGCTACTTATTACGCCGGTCTCCTTCACATTCACCGTATTCATAGCCATTGCGGCGCCGTTCTTGATGATCTCCTCACAACCGATGATCGCTTTTGTGAGCATATCATCAACGACCTTTTTCTCGGACTCTTTGAAACGTGAAAGCACGTATTTCGCCTGTTCACCTTTGCGGAAATCGCTTCCTACCCCACATCTGAGGCGGATATATTCGTCAGTGCCCAATTCCATAATAACGGAAGTAAGTCCGTTATGCCCACCATCAGAGCCACGCATCCGAAGACGAAGTGCCCCGGTCGGGATAGCAATATCATCACAGATGATTATAACATCTGATACTTCACATTTGAAGAAAGAGAGTACATCGCGCACTGCACGTCCCGAAAGATTCATGAACGTCGTGGGTTTCACGAGCAGAACCTCTGCTCCTTTGATGATACCTTTCGCATAGTAATAATCACCCTTCCCTGCTCGCCAGCCAGTCGAGCGTTCGAGCCGAGGCTCAAGTGCATCAACAATTGCAAAGCCTATATTATGACGAGTACCATCATATTGGCTTCCGGGATTCCCAAGTCCTACGAAAATGTGCATAGAGTGTAAGCGATCGCTGAATAAAGGGGTCTAATAACACTAATACTTGATAAATCTTCCCACCGCTCGGTTTTTTTCGGACTCTATTTCGAGTATGTATGTACCGCGCGGAAGACTTGCGACATCTATATGAAATACTCCATTAGGGTTTAATACAGCAGCAGCAATAGCAATGACTTTTATACCTCTAATGTCATAA
>JBKJHR010000152.1:0-2935 GCA_046598695.1 Kapaibacterium sp. (SeqCode) | reverse complement strand
GGGCATTATTGCTCCTTACGAAAATGGAAGTGAATGAATAGTTTTTCTCTTTCCTGCTTTAAAAACGCCTGAGGCACACCAAAGTTACACCACATAATGAAGATTTAATGAAAAATCTTTGGCATAATATTTGCTTATTGGTAATAGAAAGTGTGTAAATCGCCTTTGACAGATGGAATGCCCTGTACCTTACTCTCTTCTAATTTTCCTCCTTTAAAATTTTCTTCCCCTCTATCCGCTATATTTGTAATCGTGAAAGCTTTAACTCTTTTCGTATTTCTCGTTGGGGCGACGATCTCTCGCGCTCAGGTGATCCCGGCAGATTTCGTCTGCATTGATTCATTTCCGAACGTCACGTGTGATGTGCGATACTGCACGAGCAACAACTTTACCGGAGAGCCGCTCTACCCTTCCGATTGGAAATGCTACCTCCATCCACTTGCTGCCGAACGCCTACGCAAGGCGGCATTCGCACTCGGACTCATGAGACCGGGTTGGAAGATCGTCATCTATGATGCTCTGCGTCCGCAAAGCATTCAGCGCACGCTCTACGAGAAGGTACGCCATACGCCGAATGCACGCTACGTCGCAAGTGCGCAAGGCTCAATGCATAATTATGGGTTAGCCATTGATTGTACACTTGCTGATGAATCCGGCAAAGAAATTGATATGGGTACGGGCTATGATAATTTCACCGCTCTTGCCGAACCTCGATTCGAGCAGGCAAACCTCGCTTCGGGAAAGCTCACGAAAGAACACATCGCCAACCGCCGATTCCTCCGCGAACTCATGAAGCGCTCATCTCTTCGCCCCATACAAAACGAATGGTGGCATTTTGAAGCCGTCAGAAAAAAAGAAAATGGTGGAAGGTTTAAAGTGGTGGAGTAAGAGGGATGTATAAGGTACGAGAATAATGACAGAGTGTTTGCTTTTCATTTTGCTCGGACTAAAAGTCCGACCCACTGATGCTCGGTTATGCTTCTATAAAATATTGCTCGAAGTAGCACTTCCTGTTATATTCTCCCGTATATTTGAAATATAAACTTTTACAGCATGAATAAACAAAGCTTTTGGAAATCTCTCGGACCTGGACTTATCACTGGTGCCTCAGATGACGATCCATCCGGCATTGCCACGTATTCGCAAGCGGGTGCGCGGTATGGCTTCGCCTTGTTATGGGTGTTGCCGCTGATCTATCCGATGCTTGTGGCGATCCAAGAAGTCACAGCGCGAATCGGCAGAGTCACGGGGCGCGGTCTTTCCTCCAACATCCGCGAGCACTACAGTCCGAAGCTTGCAGGTGTTTTTGTGCTGCTACTTCTTGCCGCGAATATCATCAATATCGGTGCCGATATCGCCGCGATGGGCGAGGCAATGTCGCTGATCGTGAGCGGTCCTTCGCTTCTCTATGCAGCACTGCTGACGGTGGTTTCGCTCGGCTTGCAGATATTTATTCCGTATTCACGGTACGTAAAAGTTCTTCGGTATCTCACGCTCGTGCTGTTCTCGTATGTGATCGTCTCGCTCATGGTTGGTATTGATTGGCTTGACGCATTGAAGAGCATGGTCATCCCTGATATTCGTCTTACAAGCGAATATCTCACGATGATCATTGCGATCTTGGGCACAACGATAAGCCCCTATCTTTTTTTCTGGCAAGCATCAGAAGAAGCCGAAGAGGAAGAAGATGATCCGGATATGCACCCGCTCCGCGAAGCACCCGAACAAGCACGCGAACAATTCAAGAGAATTAATATTGATACGATGGTTGGTATGGCATTCAGCAATGCCGTCGCGCTCTTTATTATGCTTGCAACAGCGGCAACGCTCAATGCGAATGGTATCACGAATATCGAATCGGCAACGCAAGCCGCGCAAGCCTTGCAACCTCTTGCCGGAAAATATGCATTTTTATTCTTTGCTCTTGGCATTATTGGTACAGGACTCTTGGCGCTACCCGTCTTGGCAGGATCGGCGGCATTTGCCGTCGGCGAATTATTCAAAGCACCTGTTGGCTTAGAGAAAAAACCAAGCCAAGCAAAATTCTTCTACGGTGTATTAGCCGTTGCAACGCTCGTGGGCTTCGGTTTGAATTTGATACACATCAGCCCGATCACCGCACTCTTCTATGCAGCCGTCATCAACGGCGTCGTCGCTGTCCCGATCATGGTAATGATGATGCTGATGAGCCACAACACAAAGGTCATGGGTCGTTTTCGCCTTCCGCGCTGGATGACGATCCTCGGCTGGCTCGCCACAGGCATCATGCTCATCGCCGCGATAGGGTTGTTTGTGTAGGTGCCCCCTCTACATCTCCCCCACATGTGTGCGCGAGACTTGGAATACAAAGCATCAGTGGGTCGGACTTTTAGTCCGACCAAAACGTCAACCCCTGTCATTGCAAAGAGCGAAGCGACGTATATAGTAGTTACCAAAAAACTACAACCAATGTTGTATGAATTGGGATTTTTGAAGGAGTGAACTATGTATTCGACGCAGCGTTTTTCAATCTTAATCATCAATGTCGTTCGATTCGATTGCCAGTTCGACAAGGTGGTGTATGAGTTGTATGGCATGACGGAGGATAAAATTATGGGGGTAGATAATGCTGGATAAATATCAGTGTGAGCTGTTAACATTCTTGGGATTGGCGAAATTTATTCCTTCTATCGCAGACTTCAAATACGTTGATCGGCCTGACTTTGTAGGAATCATTAATGGACGTAAAATTGGATTAGAACTTACATTCCTAAAATATCCCACACGGCAGCAGACACAAGCTAACCATTTCGTTAACCAAGAGGCAGAACAAGGGGGCTACGTTGGCAATCACAACCTATTTGTATCCGGGGAGGAACTTTGTTCATTAGTAGAGGGCACCATTAAGAGAAAAGAAGAGAAGTTCTCAGAATACGTAAGCCATTGCAATCTTGAT
>JBKJHR010000134.1:0-6884 GCA_046598695.1 Kapaibacterium sp. (SeqCode) | reverse complement strand
GAACATCCCTTCCAAAAATGAATTATAGAATCTGGGGAGATTATATATGTGGCTCCAAGCCAATATCCGGTGTATAGGTTCAGATGAAAATAATTTGTAGTTTCTACTGCATGGGTTAACCCTATTTCCTCATTGACGTTACATGAGAAAACACACATAAAGAAAAACCCCTCTTTTTGAGGGGTTTTCCTTAATAAAAACTGTTTTTGTCTTTACACCACTTCCATATTCTCCACGCCACCGTAGATGGTTGTCCAAGGTTGTGCGTATTTGAGGATGATCTCGTTGAGGGAGGTGATATTCTTCACGCCGCGATCTGAGAGCCATGTCTTCAGAGCATCTTTGCCTTGTGCTCCGAAGATCGCAACGCCATCTTGCCAGGTTGCGCGTCCGCAGAGCACACCGGAGAATCTCGCACCGCTCTCGCCTGCAAGCTGGATCGTCTCGCGGAAGACCTCATCACTGACGCCTGCTGAAAGATAGATAAATGGCTTTGTTGCCACATCACTTGCTTCTTTGAAGAGCTTCATCGCTTCTTCTTTGGTATATGCCGCGTCTCCACCGCCGAAAGAACTTGTCCCTGACACATACTTCATATTTACTGGCACTTCCACTTTCAAGATGTCAACGCCATAACGATCTTTCGAGAACTCCTTCATGTATCCCGAAACATACTTTGGTTTGAGCTTCGCAAACTCCAAGCCTTTCTCATCAAAATTGTCATCGTAGGCAAGTGGCTCAAGGAAGAATGGTACGTCCAGCGCTATGCACTCAGCACCGATGCGCTCGATGAAAGCATGCTTGCGTTCGTTGATGTGCTTCTCATCGAAGGGATTGTAATACAATAAGATCTTTATCGCATTCGCACCTGCTTCAACAAGGCGGCGCACACTCCACTCATCCAAAAGATCAGGAAGACGACCCTTCGTCGTGGCATCGTACCCTGTTTTCTCGTAGGCAAGCAATACTCCAGTACCAGGTGCGCGATGTGCAAGCGTTGGCAAGCCATATTCAGGATCCATCAAGATCGCAGAAGCATGGGGAGTGAGAACTTCTGTTACGATGATCTTAAAATCGGTGAGGTCATCGTTCGTCGCATCCTTGCCCATCGCCTTGCCGATAGATTTCTTAAGCGATCCACGCTGATCCATTGCAGCGGCATTAATGATACCATCAGCATTTGCACAGGCATTAATGCCGTCAAACTTACCACCGGTCATGAGTACTTTTGCCATAAAATAGAATTCTTGAATATATTACAAAAATTTACATCCGTCATTCCGAACCGAAGGTGAGGAATCTACTAAGATAGTAGTAAACCTTAAGGGATTCCTCGTCGGGCTAAAGCCACTCCTCGGAATGACGGCTATACTACACCATTACACTTTCTTTATTCCTGCACGCTTCGCGCATCTTCCCGATCATTGCCGTGGGATCGCTCTCGCCGAAAATTCCGCTACCGCTTACGATCGCATCTACTCCTGACGAATACACATCTGCGATGTTTGATAGCTTTACGCCCCCATCAACTTCGATGAGGCAATTGAAATTTTGCGTATCGATCCACTGACGTATTGTCGTTGCTCTGCGATAGAGAGACGGAATAAATTCTTGTCCGCCAAATCCCGGATTGACGCTCATCAGAAGCACCATATCAACATCAGGCAGGATCTCGCGTATCGTACTGAGTGAGGTCGCTGGATTAAGAGTCACCCCTGCTTTGATTCCGAACGACTTGATGAGTTGCACCGTGCGATGCAGATGAGGGCAGGCTTCAACATGAACGGTAATGATATCGGCTCCGGCTTTTGCAAAATCTGGGATGTATCGGTCGGGGTCGGAGATCATTAAATGACAATCCAGAGTCAGCTTCGTGATCTTTCTGAGCGCAGCAACGACGAGCGGACCGATCGTGATGTTCGGCACGAAATGCCCATCCATCACATCAATATGCAACCAGTCGGCTCCACCTGCTTCAAGCATACGAACGTCTTCTTCGAGACGAACAAAATTCGCAGAGAGAAGCGACGGGGCGATAATTACGGGTTTGCGTTGTGGGGTCACTTCGTTAATTCGTCATTAAAATCATCAACACTGATGTCAATATCGCGCAGAATTTTTCTCAACAATGCACGTGGTATATCTTTGGTCCGATGGTCAGGAACGCATGTCGTTCTTCCGTCCGGATGGGCATAGTGTACGTGACTTCCCTTTTGGCGAGTCACAATAAATCCCCAACGTAATAGCAAAGAGTGTAGAACTCTAAAATTGAGAATAGGTAGTCTGCTCACTACTTACACTTCGATCGTATGAACTCCTACAAAAATTGTTGGCTCTGACTCCACAGTGCCATGCCCTTCCTCCAAGCACAGAAGAAGCACTTCCTTCAAGTTTGCCATCAACTCATCAAGCGTCTCACCTTGTGTATGAGCGCCGTGAACCTCTGGAATATCGCCGATGTACTGCTTCGTTTCGGGATCCCATTCGATGTATGCTGCGTATCGTGACATATAGTAGCCTCTGTCTTCCGTAATCAACACGAAATATTTACGGAGTATTCCGAGTAGTGGTGAACTGATTCATAAAAACAGGAAAGGGTTCATAGAACCCTTTCTTAATACATGTTGCTTTTACTTCCCAGGATTTTTCTCTGTCGCCCCAACTTTCATCGTCGCAGTTGTTGCGAGCTTCATCGAACCGAGGAATGCCTTTGCATCTTGAAAACCGACGACACGGTGAACTTCCTCGCCGTTGCCATCAAAGAAAATGATCGTCGGAAAACCTTGGATCTTGTATTTCTTTGTTAAGTCAACGCCCTCGCCTTTTTCTGCATTGATCTTCAAAGAGACGAGCTTCGTATCAGCGAACTTCGTTACGTCCTCGTCGCTATAGGTCTTGCGGTCAAGCACTTTGCACCATCCGCACCAATCGGTAAAGAAATCTACCATGACGATCTTGTTTGCCTTTTTTGCTTCTTTCAAAGCATCAGCAAAAGAAAGCTCGTTGAACTTTACCTCAGCGCTACCGAGTGTGGCAAAAGAGACAAAAACAAGCACAAAAACCGATAAAATAAACTTTTTCATAAAGCGAATAATGTTGTTCAAATATCTACTCTTCTATTAACGCGAGGAATCCAAAACGGTTTCAGAAGAAGGCGAAAGACTCCATGAATAGAGATTAATAAAGAATGCGCATATTTCCTTGCCGTGTAACAAAACCCACTATTCGAGAGTTATTCTTTTACTTCATTCAACCTTGTAAAATCATGAAAACCTACATCGTACTCTTCCTTCTTTCACTCTGCTGTTTCGGGTGTGGGGAGAAAATTGTTACTGTTCACGAGAATAACTCGGGGGCAAACTCCAGTGGTAAAGGAAGTGCTGTTGGGCAGGCTTTTTTCTATAATGCTTTCGGCGAAAATCTGAGCACATTTGAGGGGGTTGTAGTTACACTCGAAGGCACTTCATTAACTGGGAAAACGGACAGCATGGGTAGATGGAGGATTGATAGCATTCCGCCTGCAACGTACACGATCGTTTACTCAAAAAATGGGTGTCCAGATTATAAGTCTTTCAATTTGCTCATACCCGGTGAAGGTACCGTATACTATCAAAATCCTAGCTCTATACAGATAACGTTATTACCTAATACTGACTATGTTATCGCACATGATCTTGTTTTACGACCATTTGAAGATGCCACAGATTACGTATATCGCGATAGTGTATTTCTTGACTCCAATAAAACGTTACAACATATCTACAGAACGGATACTCTCTTGCTAAAAAACGAGACCACAAAGTTTTCATTGCCCTTTACAGTTACCATCTTTGATTCAACAAATCTTGTACGTCCACTTGGTGGGTATTCTGCTAGAGTTTTTTTCTCCTCTACGAAGGATATTGATCCAACTGATAAGAGAACATATAGGATGATATCTATGGGGCTATCTAAAGAGACTATTTTTCAAGGTGGTTCAGCGTCGGCAGACATATCTTTCCTGCGGTCAACTTTACTGCAAAGTGGCTTTCATCCAGGGGATATCGTTTATTGTGTCGGTTATGTACAATCATATAATTTATTAGGTTATTATTATGATTACGCCCTTCATACTACACCCTATGTTGGCTATAGTCCTCACCATTCAGAAGTAAAAAGCTTCATACTGCCATAAATTGAAGGCACAGTAGACCTTTTTTTTGCCCGCACTCCATATTCCATCGTTGCTCTTAGAGCGGACGGGGCAAATTTGCCGTAACTTTGTACAACTTTATACATCAAATTCCGATACTTCTATGAAAGCATCACGTCTGTTTCTTTTTGTGGCATTAGCATTTCTTGCGGCAAGCTGCGGCAAGAAGACCGAGGATATGGCTCCGGTTCAACCCGGCGAGACCGTCGTCTTCAAGGATCAAGTTTATAAATTCAGCTTTAAGGCACCGAAAACATGGGTTGCTGAATCCACACCCGGCAATCGGACAGGTTATTTCTCCTCGCAAGGTGCGGAAGTCCGCTTCCAAAAGTTCACCGAGGGCGAGTACGGTGCGAAGATCGAGGTCGGCGTAAAAGAGGGTGAGACGATGGAGAAGGCTGCCGAAAGCTTTAAGGGTTCATTAGAGGGCGTGAATTACACGAACCCTGAACCTGCCACTCTCGGGGGAATGCCAGCATTGAAGGTCACCTTCAATCAGGGTGAAGACCCAGATGCCTATAACGGGTACCGTATCTATACACAGAAGGATTCTATCGTGACGTACTTCGAGGCGGCAACATTCGGCAAAGGACGCTTGGATAAATACAAAGCGGTTTTTGAACTTGCTGAGAAATCCGTTACCCCTGGTTACGTCTTGAAGCTCACAGGCGGAAAGCTTGATAGTAGCACTATCGCAACATTGAAGGACGAAGCAAAGCCATCTGACATTTTCGCAACCTATAATGGAAACGGGTATTCTATCCAATATCCTGATAATTTCAACATCAAGGCAAACTCCAAAGGCGTGAAGTTCGAGGGCAGCTGGACGGGCGCAACAGTAAATGTTGATGTGATCGCAGCAGGAGCAGGTGCCGAACTTGCCAAATTCGCAGAAGAGAACTCAAAGAAAGCATACGGCGGTGCGGGAGTTGGCAATGCAACGATCGGCGGACAGCCAGCAAAGATGATCAACTATTCGCAAGTAGCAGGTGTCGGTTCACGTGCATACTTCTTGATGAAGGGCACGAATGTCTATCGCATCACGATCAATTGGCCTAAAGAGCTTGAAGGCTCGTTCAAGTCTGCGTTCGAGAAATCAGCGAACAGCTTCACATTTAAGTAAGATCATTTTTAGCTCATACCCCCTGCTATTGTAAAAAAATAGCAGGGGTATATTTTTTTTGATATGCAAGAGATCATCCAACGCCTCACTTCCCTCTCGGCAGAAGAACTTTCCAATGAACGCAGTGCCGCACTCGAAGCATTCGAGAAGCTCCGCGCACTGCTGAACTCCGGCGAGATTCGCGCCGCCGAACCCGATGCAAAGAGCACTTCGGGATGGAAGGTCAATACATGGGTGAAGCAAGGCATCTTACTTGGATTCAAACTTGGTATCTTGCAGAAAGTCGCCACCGAAACACCTTGGTATTTTTCAGATAAGAATACTCTTCCGACAAGACAATTCAATGATGCCGATGGAGTCCGTATCGTACCAGGCGGATCAACTGTTCGTGATGGTGCATTCGTTGCGTCCGGTGTGATCGTCATGCCTCCGGCGTATATTAATATCGGAGCGTATATTGGCAAAGGAACGCTGGTTGATTCTCATGCGCTTGTTGGCTCATGTGCGCAGATCGGCGAACGTGTTCATCTCTCAGCTGCGGCGCAGATCGGTGGAGTTTTGGAGCCGGCAGGAGCAATGCCTGTTATCATCGAAGATGATGTTCTCATCGGCGGAAATTGTGGAGTATATGAAGGCTGTATCGTCGGAAGCCGTGCCGTACTTGCCTCAGGAGTTGTTCTTACCGGTTCGACACCTATTTATGATATTGTGAATTCGCATACGATACGCCGCGCATCCGAAAACGAGCCGCTCATCGTGCCCAAAGGTGCTGTTATCGTTGTAGGCTCTCGCTCGATAGCCAACCGTTCAAGCTATGCAGAGGAAATGGGGCTTGGTCTCTATGCACCGATCATCATCAAATACCGCGACGATAAAACCGATGCACGGACAGCATTGGAATCGGCATTACGGTAGATCAATTTCTTGCGTCCTTGCTTTTCAATATCGTGCTCTGCGTACCAAGATAAAGATAATCTTTTGAATCGAACGCCATCGAGCTGACTTTATCTGAACCGATGCCATCGATCTTTTTTGATGTCCACGTTGCAGCTCCATCGGTAGAGAAATAGAGCAGTGATCCATCACTTGCATAAACATGACCTTTGGTGTTAACAGCAATAGAACTCATCAAGATATTTTCTATCCCTTTATTCGCAGAAACATATTGAGCTGGAATCTTCGTATTTTTCCAGAAGAATATCCCACTTGAATTGCCCGAGACATACGACGTCGTATCTCCTGAATAGGCAAGAGCCTGAATATCGGCAGAAGCAGAGATATTGATCGAAGCCCACAGGACACCTAAATTTATCGATGAGTAAATATTTGTATTCGTACCAACAAATGGTACCCCACTCTTGCTGAACGCCGTTGCTTTCGGTGTTGCACCAACACTTCCTGTTGCCCAGGTTGCGCCATTATCTTTTGAGAAATGGATAGCATTATCTGTTCCATACATCACGTATCCTTGCGAAGATGCCGCAATGGTCGTAGCATTGATGCCTTGCACACCAATATCATTCCATCCTTTCCCTGCCGAATAGCGATACACTCCATAGCTCGCTGCAA
>JBKJHR010000091.1:0-5066 GCA_046598695.1 Kapaibacterium sp. (SeqCode) | reverse complement strand
TACTAGAATGATGATCCGTGATCAGTAAAAATTCTAAAATGTTGTTGACAAATGAGTCCCACCGGTCCCGGTTATATCCTCGTTTTCACATCAATTGAAGATTTATTAACTCCCCTTGTGCCATGTCCTTCAGTTGGTATGATCACGATTATACTATACTAACGTCCGACCCCCAAAGCCGTGTGACAAACTCCGCCCATTTTTTTTCATATTTTTGCATTCATGAAAAGAACCACTGATCTTACCCCAAAAGCATTTCTTGCTTTCTCGCTGGCAATTGCCTCTATTATAAGCGGTTGTACAAAGGATGAGCCCACCTCGCCGGTCACAACCTGCCCGGTTTGCACAAACCCGCTTGTAGATAGCTCGGCGAATGTTCTTGTCACAAGCGTCACCGATGGCGACACATTCGGCTTTCTCGTTAAAGGCGAAGAATTCAAAGTCCGAGTCCTTGATATTGATTGCTTCGAGACACGTCATGGCAGCCGATTGGATTCCCAAGCCGTTAAGGCAAAGATCAGTATTGACTCTGCCCTTTCGCTCGGATTCAAGGCAAAAGCTCTTGCAGATTCACTCTTAAACGGGAAAGAAGTCCTTATTGTCCGCGACAGCGTTGAGCCTGATCTCGATGTTTATGGAAGAGTGCTCCGCCGAGTTTTTATGAAAGGTAACGTGAATTACGCAGAGTTTCTAAGGGCAAGAGGTTTGGTTGCGCCGGAGTAGAAAACTGGGCGAAAGAAATTCTCAACACACCACCTTTTTTCTTTGTATATTTGTGAAGCATTTAACATCTTCACATCTATCCTATTTACGTTATGAAAAAACAACTTGTTCTTCTATTAATGCTTGCTCTTGGCTTGCTTGCAGCAGGCTGCGGCAAGAAAGCTGAAACTGCTCATAGCGGTGACAGCTCCACGACGGCGAAGACCGTTGCTCAATCACCTGTCGAACGCGGCAAATACCTTGTAACGATCATTGGGTGTAATGATTGTCATACGCCGCTCAAAATGGGACCAAATGGACCGGAGCCTGATATGTCAAAGATGCTTTCTGGAAGCCCAGAAGGAATGATCCCGAAAGCACCGAAGCTTGATATGCCATGGCTGGGTGCAGGTACGCTCACTGCATGGTCAGGTCCATGGGGTATGAGTTTTGCAAAAAATCTTACACCCGACACCTCCGGTCTCGGAAAGTGGGATGAGACCACATTCATGCTTGCGATAAGAAACGGTAAGCATATGGGTAACGGACGTCCGATCATGCCGCCAATGCCGTGGCAGTACTTAAAGGAAATGACCGATGATGACTTCAAAGCCGTCTTCGCATATTTGAAGTCGATCCCACCGATCAAAAACAATGTACCTGAATACATTCCACCAGCAGGCGCACCGATGGCAGGCGGCGATATGAAAAAGTAATTCATTGAAGCATATAAAAAAAAGCGGACATATCGTCCGCTTTTTTTTATACTCTCTCCCGATGGCAGATTCTTACTGCTTGATGATAAGCACGTTAAATGTCTCATTGATCGGCATTGCAACTTGAGCATTCTCATTGTATATTTGCCATGCCTGACCATTCCATTGCACCCCCACTCCTCCGATCAAATTCACCGCCCCGAAAACATGCGTCACATAGAGCATATCCGTTTGTGCCATACCGGCATAATTTAATGTTGTTTTGTTCTGGATAATGTTATTCACTGTTGTATCGTGTTGAATGGATGTTCTATTATTTGCTAATACCTTCATATACCCACCGGTCACCTGAAGAGCAATACCATTCCCATTTCCGGCATATTCCGCATCAACGCCAATGCCTGCAGGGCTTGACGCTATCCCATGAACACCAGTACCTGCCCCAGATGTACTCGTTGTCCGCCCGAGCACTCCATTGCCCGTCGGCGTTTCACCGTATACTCCCCAACCAGAACCTGCTTGATAGCCAACAACGCCTATGCCACTTCCGGTTGTGGAGCTATTCACACCACGTACTCCGGCACTATATCCACCTGCAGAAGTTGCGGTGATCTTTCCTAAAACTCCCGTAGGTCCCGAACTCGTGCTAGCATTGCCTGTCGCATCTGTAAGACCTTCAAGAGCAGCGACTGTATTCGCAGTGTTCACGATCTGGAATTGTCCTGCTTGCCCTGTTCCAGTTGTTTTACCAGTGAAGGCAACCGAAGAATTACCTGTATTTTGGATCTCAGCAAATCCTGCACGTCCAAGCCCTGTATTTGTTGCCTCAAGTGCAAGGCTCGATGCCGCACCGTTGGACTGAGCAAAAAGTACGAATGCTGTGCTCGCAGAATTATTGACAACGAACGATCCTGATCTTCCCGTACCTGTATTAGTCAAGCTAAAAAGATCGCTTGCATTTGATGTCGAAGCAGAAAATGGAAGTGTCAATCCGCCCCCAACTGTCGCTGGTGCCCACGTCGTACCATTCCATGTAAGCACCTGTCCGTTCGTTGCCACTCCTTGTGCAATGTCAAGCGGATTTGTGGGTGTACCATTTCCACTCAAGCGAGGAGTGACCGATACGCTAGAAGGTGGAGGTGTCGTCCATAAAGAAGCACCGCTTCCGTTTGAAGTGAGCACTTGCCCGCTTGTAGCCCCAGCCGAACTGATCTTGCCAAAAGTAATGCCGTTATCTGCGATGTTGATCGTCGCCGTTGGTCCATTCGGGTTCGTGATAGAAAGTGCGGCATCGGTATTTTGTACGCCTTGGATTCCCGAACCACCGCTTCCCCCTGATGAACTGATCGTGATCGAATCTCCGGAAGTATTGATCGTTGTACTTCCAGCGCCGACAAGCCTCAATGCGCCGCTCTTGTTATTAAGCGTTGTAACAACAGCAACGCCAGGCGATATTGCATCAGCAATTGCGGCGTGGAGCGAGTATGGAACGGAGCCGAACGGTGTACGCGGAATAAGCTCTGCACCTGCATCTATTGATATGCCGAGCGAATACGGCTTATCAAACTTTATTGATGGCGGGATCGTCAACGTACTACCACCAACCACGATGTTAAAGATACCTTTGGTAAAAGTGATGGTTTGTGTCTCGCTATAGAGTACGGTGTTTGTCGCCATATCATAGATTTTCACACCGATCGAGTGATTGCCTTCAACAGGCATACCTGCTCCATCAAGTGCTATTCCTTGATAGCTGATCGTGCGGGGAATTTGTGCGAATGCGTTCGCGGCAAATAATATTGCCACAATAAAAGATAAGGTAATTATCCGTTTCATAAACGTAATTGAAATTAAGTGAAAAATACGACACATCGGCACAAGGGGGCGGGAGCTCTCCCTACAAAAATAATACATTCTTCTATACTCCCGCCGAATTCCACACAAACCTACACGTTAAAGCTAAACAGATTTCCCGTAACCTACAAGCCATAAAGCGTGTTGAAAGCATTGCATATATGAATATCATTAGCTACACAGGTAGAAAAACGATTCGCTTCCTCACCGAGTTTGGTGAGATTTCGCGGCTTTTGGGTCGTACCCTTAGTTTTATACCTAAAATTGGAATTGATCGCCGCCTCGTGCTCAAACAAATGGAGCATATCGGCACAGGTTCGCTCCCTCTGGTTATGGTTATTGGTTTTTTTACGGGCATGGTCTCTGCATGGCAGGCAGCATATCAACTAAAAGGGTTAGCACCAAATAGCCTCATTGGGTTGGTTGTAAGCAAGGCGATCTTTATCGAACTTGGTCCTGTGCTCTGTGCTATCGTTATCGCTGGTCGAGTAGGCGCATCTATCGCTGCTGAAATTGGGACGATGAAAGTAACCGAACAAGTTGATGCGCTCGAATCGCTTTCTATTCATCCCGTTCGCTACCTCTCCATGCCTCGTGTCGTTGCAGCAACGGTCATGCTCCCGATCTTAACAATTTTTGCAAACATCATTGCCCTGTTGGGTGCATTTGTTGTCTGCAATTTCTTCTTGGATATTACGAGCAAAGTATTCTTCGATAGTGTAAAATCAGGGTTTGCACTAAAAGATATTTTTGCCGGACTTTTCAAACCCATTTTCTTTGGTGCAGCAACTGCCCTTATTGGCGTTCACGTTGGATTAAAAACCACAGGTGGCGCTGAAGGCGTTGGCAATTCCTCCATCAGAGCATTTGTGCTGGCGGCATCCTCCGTACTTATTCTTGACTACACTCTTTGGACGTTGATCTTTTAATACTGTGATAGAAGTTTCCAATCTCCATAAGTCGTTCGGTGATAAGCCCGTTTTGCGGGGCGTGAGTTTTCGTATCGATAACTGTGAGACCGTTGCCATCATCGGTGAATCAGGGTGCGGAAAATCCGTGCTCATCAAACACATCATCGGCTTGCTTCAACCCGATGAAGGAAGTGTTCACTTTGACGGGGTAAACATTGCCACAGCGACAGAGAAAGATGTGTATGATCTCCGCCGTCATATTGGATTTCTCTTCCAAAATGCGGCTCTCTTTGATTCAATGTCTGTCTATGAGAACGTGATACTTGGCTTGTGGGAAAATGGCGAACGTGATACCGAAAAATTGCAAGCTATTGCCAAAGAAAAGCTCGCACTTGTCGGCTTGAGAGGTATCGAAGCCGTGAAGCCATCAGAGCTATCCGGAGGTATGCGCAAGCGTGTCGGATTGGCACGTGCATTAGCCATGAATCCGAAGTATATGTTTTATGATGAGCCTACGACAGGGCTTGACCCTGTGACAAGTGATCAGATCGATACGCTTATTCTTGATCTGACAAACCGCCTCGCCGTTACAAGCCTCATTATCACCCACGATCTCTTTACCGTTGATCGCATTGCGAAGCGCGTGATCTTCCTGAATCAAGGGACGATCTATTTCGATGGCACTCCGAAAGAACTCAAAAGCTCTCAAGACCCGATCATTAAAAAGTTTATTGAGAGATTTCAGTAGTCAAACAAGTGACGTGCCTGTCACTACCCAAAGGACTTTATTCACACATAAGCATAAGAATCCACCGCAGACTCGGTTCATCTGCAATAGCTTGCTATATATAAAAAAAGAGCATTGCGAAAGCAGTGCTCTTTT
>JBKJHR010000224.1:0-6930 GCA_046598695.1 Kapaibacterium sp. (SeqCode) | reverse complement strand
ATCAAGTGCAACATTGTCTATCGTACCTAAGAAATTTGTACCCGCAACAGTACCGTTATTACCTGTTGTGAGCCATGCCGACGATACGCCGCCGGGCGTTGCGGTCATGATCGTCCCGCCGCCTGATGGGAAAGTATATGTGCCCCCGGAAGCTGAACCTGTAAGAATAGTAATGGCGCCTAAGCCATTATCAAGCTGAAGCGAATGCTGAGCTTGCGAAGAAGTAGCAAGCAAAACGAAACACAGGATAGCCGTAAATCTGATAAAGACGTTGTTCATAGCGTATGTATGGGTAAATGCGTGTTAATACGAATGTTAGGGTCACACTCAGTTTGCTACAAAAATACGCAAGACTGCGGAGGATATTGTAAATAACGCTTAATTTGCTCGTTTCCAATATAAAAAAATGGAAGGTATGGCTTGGGAGGTAATGTTCGGGCTAGAAACCCGAACTACTGCGTGCATTTCATCCTCTTCATCCCATCATCTCCCCAAATCTCCGTTTAGACATTGTGAAGTATTCCTTATCCGTATGGGCACATCACGATGTGCCCCTAGGAATCACACTTCCTTATATATAGTAGACCATACAACGTTCGGTGGAGACTGAAGGGATTTCTTCGGAGCCCAAAGTCAGTCTCTCATTATCATTCCCGACATCGAAAATCGCTTATGTATCAATCAAGGTCTCACTGAAACCTGCTCTTACCAGAGCATGACGGATACCTGTCCACACCTTTTCTGTTTCGAGGCGTGTGGCAACGGGAACATCTTTTGCCGACTGTAATTGCTTAAGCAATGCGTCTGCCTCAGCTCCGGCAAGTGTTCTACATTCTTCATACACTCCGTCCGGACCTTCTTCGAGCGGGTTATGCTCTGCGAGAATTATTCGGAGTGCGTGGGCGATTTGTGGAGTTGGAGCGGGGACTAATAACGATGCAATTGCTCCGTGATCAAGCCTCAGCTTTGCAGCACGGGGCAAAGCCTCGCCTCCTCGTAATCTCTGCGCCATCGGAAGAAGAATTTTTTCTTCCATTCCGATATGCTTTAGTAGCCCCTGACGAAACGCAGTATAGCTTTCATAATCAACGTGTAGGGGATCGGCAAAAGTAGCATCGAGCAACTCGTCGAGTCGTCGGTGATCTGCCTCCATGAAGTCCGTGATAGTCGTGATATTTTCCATAGAACATTTAACATAGTTATTCTCGCTAAAGTCCTTTTACGGAGCAGATCGCTGAGTTTGGTGTTGACTTAATCAGTATATAGAAGAAAAGAACGGCAATGTGACCTATGTCATAGGATCTGCAAAGCCAAATCGGGTATTTTTGTAACGAATAGAAAGCATGGATACTGTATTCAGTGATGAGCTTCTTGCGCATTATGACGCGAAGCTCGTAGTTCTTAGCAAAGGGGAGATGCTTTTCGGTGAAGGCGAACCTGCAACACATTTTTACCTTGTTAAAAGTGGCAGAGTGAAGATGTCAAATTTTAGTGAGCAGGGGCGAGAATTCATTCAAGGGTATTTTTCAGACGGGCAGAGTTTCGGAGAACCTCCGTTCTTTGCAAAGATGAAGTATCCTGCATCGGCTCTGTCAACCGAGACAAGTGAAGTCTGGAAAATTTCTTACGATCGCTTCGTTGATCTGCTTCGTGAGCATTTTGCTATTCATCTCGATCTGCTCCAGACACTGAGCGAACGGTTGATCTATAAATCAATGATGCTCAGCGAAGTGGCAGTAGAAGAGGCAGCGCATCGGTTGAAAGCGCTGATGAATTTTCACAAAAAGGATCGGGGCATTTCAACGGAAAAAGAATTCGTCGTTCCGTTTACGCGACAACAGCTTGCCGATATGACTGGCTTGCGAGTAGAAACGGTGATCAGGACGATCAAAGTAATGGAACAACAAGGCATCGTGGAGATCATAGAAGGAAAGATCTTCCTGTTGCCAAAGAAACGAATATTCGGTTAAAAATAAATATATGATTACTAAAGAGAGATCATTGCGTGACATCGTCACGGAAAATTTCAACAGCGCTTCGGTCTTCGAAAAATACGGATTGGATTTCTGCTGCAAAGGCGGAGTCACATTAGAAGAAGCATGTAAAACCAAAGATATTAATTGGGAAAGAGTCACTGCCGATCTTTCTGAAGTGGCATACGAAGAATCCTCACAGCGCTATTTCCACTGGGAGCTTCCTTTTCTTATCGACTATATTATCAACAATCATCATTCGTATGTCAAGCATCAAATCCCCCTCATTCATCTCCACCTGGAAAAAGTTGTTCGTGCTCATGTCGAAAGACATCCAGAAGTAAAAGAAGCGGCGACGATCTTTCTTACTGTTGGGCAAGAGCTTACCGATCACATGATGAAGGAAGAAGTCGTCTTATTTCCTTTCATCAAAGAAATCGCACAAGCACATGCGAATAGATGTGTGCCACCGATCTCGCAATTCGGGAGTGTTTCGAGACCAATAGCAGTTATGCTCGCTGAACATGAGGGTGTCGGAAATGAATTAGCGAGCATTCGAGAACTCCTTCGTGATTATAATCCTCCCTTGGATGCATGCACAACAATGCGTCTTCTCTATCAGGAACTCGACGCTTTCGAACAAGATCTTCATAAGCACGTCTTTCTAGAAAACAGCATTCTCTTTCCCAAAGCTGTACGTATGGAAAAAGAGTTGTCTTTAGCGACAAATTAATCTGCACACAACTCCAACTCTGAAAATTTTTCAGTATTAGCAATTAGAATCAGCGGCGAGATCAACGCGAAAGCTTGAAGAAGTCCGCACAGGATCATCTCATCTATTTAAGGAAATACCTATGAAACGTATATGGTTATCATTTTCGGCTGTCATCATTCTTTCATTCGCCGTTCTTCTCTGGGTCGGATCGAGGATCTATCAAGAAGCGCCACCAATCCCGAAACAGGTCGTAAGCACGGATGGGCAGATCGTCATACCTGAAAATGATATTGCAACCGGACAAAATGTCTGGCAATCGATCGGCGGAATGGAAGTCGGCTCCATTTGGGGTCATGGAAGCTATGTCGCGCCGGATTGGTCTGCTGATTGGTTGCATCGGGAAGCTGTATTCATCCTCGATGAGTTAAGCACAGATGCATATTCTAAAAAATTCGACGAACTTGATGATGGCGAAAAAGCGCTATTAGAAAAGCGTCTTCAAGTGATCGTTCGCACAAATACCTACGATGCATCCTCACAAAATATCACCGTAATGCCAATAAGGGCACGAGCCATTGTCGCAAACATTGCTTATTATTCAGAGATATTCAGGAACGGCCGCGATGCGTATGCAATTCCGAAAGGGGCACTAACCGATGAGACAAAACTCCGCCAATTATCCTCCTTCTTTTTCTGGAGTTCGTGGGCAGCTTCTACGAACAGACCAAATGATGTAATCACCTATACCAGTAATTGGCCACATGAAAAACTTGTTGCGAATGAACCGACAAGTGATTCGATCGTCTGGACGGGTATAAGCATTATTTTCCTTCTTGCCGGAATCGGCGGTATGTCTTGGTATTATGCAATGCAGAAGCGTGAACATTCGCTCGGAGAAATACCTGCGAACGATCCTCTGCTCGGTCATCAGCCAACTCCTTCACAGCGCGCAATTGTTAAATATTTTTGGACGGTCTCAGGACTTATCCTTTTGCAAATATTGATGGGCGTCATTACTGCACATTATGGGGTTGAAGGAAGTGCTTTCTACGGAATACCTCTTGCGAAAATCTTGCCATACTCGATCTCACGAACGTGGCATACACAGTTAGCAATTTTTTGGATAGCGACGGCCTGGCTTGCCGCGGGGCTTTATATTGCACCAGCTGTAGGCGGATTTGAACCGAAACGACAACGCCTCGGGGTGAATGTACTTTTTGGTGCGCTGCTTGTAGTCGTACTGGGTTCGATGGCAGGTGAGTGGTTGAGCATTATGCATATGCTCCCTGATGATATGTCGTTCCTCTTTGGTCATAGCGGATTTGAATATATCGATCTCGGTAAGATATTCCAGATCGCTCTGTTTGT
This sequence comes from Kapaibacterium sp. (SeqCode), assembly GCA_046598695.1. Classification (GTDB taxonomy): domain Bacteria; phylum Bacteroidota; class Ignavibacteria; order Palsa-1295; family Palsa-1295; genus JBKJHR01. Next base: position 2,874 of record JBKJHR010000224.1, on the reverse strand, counting down.
AGGGCTGCTCTTATGGCTGTATCTGGTGGCGCGCGCTATTATGCCTGCGCTCAAACGTAAGGATGAGCAACGGACTATTCTCACACTTTTCCTTATTTCAGCAATAGCGATCGCCGGATTTTACAGCGCTGCCTTCGGTGTCGGCAAACATACCAACCTTGCAATTGCAGAATATTGGCGTTGGTGGGTTGTGCATCTTTGGGTGGAAGGGTTCTTTGAAGTCTTTGCCACAGTCGTGATCGCATTCCTCTTTGCCCGTCTGAAACTGATCAGCCTGAAAACAGCAGGAAGCGCATCTTTGCTATCATCCACGATATTTCTTGCTGGAGGAATAATCGGAACACTGCATCATCTGTATTTTAGCGGAACACCGACGGTCGTTCTTGCTCTTGGCTCTATGTTTAGCGCACTCGAAGTTGTCCCGCTGAGCTTTGTTGCTTTTGAAGCGTGGGAGAATCTCCGGCTTTCGAAATCATCAACGTGGGTGCAAAATTATAAGTGGCCCATCTACTATTTTGTTGCCGTTGCGTTTTGGAATATGGTAGGCGCGGGAATTTTCGGATTCATGATCAATCCCCCGATCGCACTCTATTATATGCAGGGGTTGAACACGACACCAGTCCATGCACATGCCGCTCTGTTTGGAGTCTATGGTATGCTCGGCATCGGATTGATGCTCTTTTGCCTCCGTGCGTTACGTCCAGAGCACAAGTGGAAAGAAGGCCCGATCAAATTCTCTTTTTGGGCTATTAATATCGGCTTATTTATTATGGTTGTCCTCTCTCTGTTGCCAGTTGGCTTACGTCAGACATGGGCATCGGTCGAATATGGCTATTGGTATGCCCGTAGTTCAGAGTTTCTACAAACAGATATCATGTCAACATTACGCTGGCTCCGTGTGCCTGGCGATGCACTCTTTGCAGCCGGCGCCGTAGTGCTTGTCATTTTTGTCGTCGGATTAGGTGTAGGATTCTCACTTAAGAAGGAAAAGAATTCAATATTAAAGTAATATATTTAAAAAACATCTGATGTGCTGATCACGCTCGGGAGAAAATAGATCGTCAAATAAATATGAGTAACGAATATGGTATATAAACTCATGCTTGTACTCCATCTTATAGGAAGCTCTATTTGGGTTGGAGGTCACCTTATTCTCGCGATCACCATTCTCCCGAGAGCGTTAAAACTTCGTGATCCCGATATCTTGCATCAATTTGAATCGAGATATGAGAAGATAGGGATACCGGCTCTTTTGTTACAAGTTGCAACGGGTCTGTGGCTTGCATATTATTACGTTGATAATCTTTTGACGGTGTTCGACTTTGCCTATTCCCAGCATACCTTTATTGCAATAAAAATTATTCTGTTGATCTTGACGGTCATTATAGCGGCTCATGCGCGCATTCGGCTTATTAGCAAACTCAAGGAAGAGAATATGGTCTTTCTTGCATGGCATATCATTACGGTCACTGTCCTCGGACTCGCAATTCTTTTCTTTGGCGCAGGCATACGTATAGGAAATTGGTAACGTCATCTGCTCTTATATAGGTTGGTGCATCACGCTCGCTCACATAAATTTCGGCAAGCCGCTTCCCTTTTCTAATCGCACACCATACCTGGCGAGTGCTGTGGCGTCGGCGCGGTCGGGACTTCTGCCGATGCGGGAGCGGATGTCGTCTTTGGATTCGAGAAGATATGCTTCTGTCGCGGCATTCATCTTCAAGCGCACCGATGCAAGCTCTTGATGCAACTTCGGATCATCGGCAAGGCTGATCACGCCGCGTTTTAATTCATCATCAAGCACGAAATACATCTCGGCGCGCGCATTGGCAAGTTGCTTTTGCTGACGAAGGAAAAATCCTTTCGCCGATTGCGCAAAGTTCACTGCATAATGATGAATTGCTTTGCTCCGTAATATATCCGAGACTCCCCCGCCGATGCCCGTATCATCAATCGCGATGATGCCATAGCCTTGCGCATGATCGGTGGCGATGATCTCTGCAATGGTGAGAATATCTTTCGTGCGCAGTGCGCGGATGCTTGTCTGCACTCCGCCATCGAAGTATGCAAAGACGGTTTCATCCTCGCCGCCGCGCGCAATGTCCACGCCCATGCTCAGTACCCCCCGGGGGGTGTCTGCGGTGACTGATCGTTTGATGAGGTGCATCGGGATAAATCCTTCGCCCGATTCCTCTGCCCATTCACCATAGATGCGTTTGGCGATCTCGCCCGTCTTGCGCCACCAACCGCCGTTATAGAAAATGCTATTCTCCGAATGCGGCTCCACGGGATAGCTCCATGCGCTGATGCCCGACATGATAGATGTGCGCGTCACCGCGCCGGCAATGACTTCCGCACCGCAGATCACGTTCGGATGCTCAAGTGCGCTGATCGTCACCACGTGCCAATCACCCGAACGCTCGGCTTCATAGACGAATGAATCGCTCGTCATCGGATTATAGATCATCACGACCTGCGTATCATCGCCCGTCGCTGTTGCCATGAGCGCGTTGATGATCTCCGTGCTCACGCCCGTTGCTTCGTCAATGGCAATGAGCATCGAACGCGAATGAAAGCCTTGCGCATTTTCCGGTTCACGCGGCGAAATGCCGATGGCATAATGTTTATCATCGAGGCGTATCATCGTTTCTTGCACTTGCGCTTTGCCGAAGAGCTTTGCGCGCCGTGCCTGCAAACGTATCTCGCCCCAGAGATTGCGCCGAACCTGCGTATGGCTCGAAGCGGTAGTGAGCACGATAGAATCTTTATGCGTGGCAAGTTTCCAATTGCATATCGCCGCCAGAAGTGCCGTCTTGCCGACGCCATTCGCACTGCGAATCAAAATGCGCTTCTTGCCCGATGCCAACGCATCAA
>JBKJHR010000154.1:0-2959 GCA_046598695.1 Kapaibacterium sp. (SeqCode) | reverse complement strand
GGTACGTACGGATATTGGTCAACGTCTCCTGCCAAACGCTCGGCGCAATTGCTCTATAGCGAAAGCACTGATGAAGGCGCAGCCTGGCGCACACCCGAAGCAATAGGCTTTGCAGGCGATAGTGCATCGTTACAATATGACCGCTTTCAACCGTGGCTTGTGAGCGATGCGGCACGAGGGAAATCCTACCTACTCTACCTATCAAGTGAAGACGACCCGAAAAACATTACATATAAGCCATATCTCAAGCGGCTATCAACAGCACAAAAAGAATTCGCATTGACAGATTCAAGCTACAATCCATTCAAGATCATAGATTTTTCGGGAAGCGTATTCATCGGTGATTATACCGGCGCAGATGTAGACAATAATCATTTCGCCACTGCATGGACAGGGAATGCAAAGAACGTTGATAATGGTGAAGTGTATGCGTATCTCTCGAATAATATTGACTCCACACAAGGAGCGATAGAGCCGATACAAATATCAGCGAGGCATCTTTCGATCATTTCTGTTTCTCCGAATCCTCTCTCCGCGAGTAAACTGCATATCCGTTTCGCTATCCCAACGCGAGGTAATGCAAAAATATATCTGACCGATGCAACAGGCAAGCAGGTAGCAATGCTTATGAATGGGCAGAGTGAAGAAGGAGTAGATACAAAAGAATTCGATATACCACATCTTGCATCAGGCATCTACTTCCTCGTGCTTGAGAATAATGGCAAACAAGTGAATGCTACTGTTGCGGTGAGCGATTAGCAATTGGTATGTAGTGACGACTTTTCCCGTATTTTTGTGCTATGCACTCATTCATTCTCGCTTCGGCGCAGACATCTGGCATTACCTATATCTATTGGGCGGCACTACTCCTGCACCTCTTTGGTGCAATAGCATGGGTTGGTGGTATCCTCTTTTTGACAGGTGTTAGCCGACCGATCTTCGAGTACTACCCTGAAGAAACATTCGAGAATGCACTTCGCATCAAGGTTCGCTTCTTGGGCTTTACGTGGATGCTTGTGTGGACGGTGCTCATCACCGGAACGGTCATTCTTCTCTGGTCAACGCGGTTTGTCTTCTTTGATTTCTCTACGCTCTGGAATGCGCTTGCTCATGTAAAGATACTTCTTTTTCTTGTTCTTACGTTTCTTAGTAAGATGCTTGGTTCGAGCTATAAACAGCTTGCTGATGCGCGTGCAGAAAAAGAAGGCAGTGAAGACCTCTCACCACGTGATATTATTATGTGGCGTGTGAGAATGATCGAACAGATAGAAGTATGGGTAGCGATCGCTGTGATCGGCGTTGTATCAATTATGCAAATGAACTAATGGCTGAACTTCCACCATATAAGACAACTTCCAAAGCCGTCGTCAGTGATACAAAGCTTTTTCGCTTAGAAGTACACGACCGCATGGAAGAAGGCACAGGTAAGCGCGGGACGTTCTTTGTCCTTGATGCACCTGATTGGATCAATGTCTTTGCTACGACCCGTGATGGGAAAATTATTCTCGTTGAGCAATTCCGTCACGGAACAGATAAGAATGAGATAGAGATCGTCGGCGGAATGATAAATGAAGGCGAAGACCCAAAGCTCGCCGCATTGCGTGAACTTCGCGAAGAGACAGGTTATATTCCAACAGAAACAAGCAGGGTCGAACTCCTCGGCACCGTTCACCCAAATCCTGCCTTCCTCACGAATACTTGTTATAGCTATCTCGTCACTGATTGCGAACTCACGCACGAGCAATCACTCGACGAGCATGAACGCATCAACGTCTCACTTGTAAGCGAAGATGAATTCGTCGCAATGATAAAAACAGGAAAGATCGATCACTCGCTCGTGCTCAATGCGTATTTGTGGTACAAGTTGAAGATGGCGAAAAGTTAAATCTAGCCCGAGGTTAAAACCGTCGGGCTATAATATTCTTGACTTCGTCTTAAAACACGACCGTCTCTACATATTCCCCAAACGGTACTTTGAGAGAATCTATCATCTCGCCGAGAGTGACATAGTTTCTCGCGGCTTTCATCAGCACAGGCATGAGGTTCGTATGTCCGAAACCTGCGGCAGTGATCTCAGCGATTGACTCTTCAACGGCGGCTTGTGAACGGTTCGCCTTTAACTCTTTCAATTCTTTCAACTGCTGAACCTCTACCTCCGGAGAAATGCGTAGGATCGGAATATCAATGACTTCATCTTCTTCGATGAATTCATTCACTCCGACGATATACTTCTCTTTTCTATCGAGTTCAAGTTGGTAACGGTACGCGGCATCGGCGATCTCGCGTTGGAAAAATCCGGCTTCAATGGCAGGGATAACACCACCAAGAGCATCTATCTGATCGAAATACCGATAGGCTTCTGCTTCGAGGCGATCGGTCTCGGCTTCGACGAGGTATGAACCACCGAGTGGATCAACCGTATTAATCACTCCAGTTTCATACGCCAATATCTGTTGTGTACGAAGAGCGATCTTCACTGCTTTCTCCGATGGGAGTGCGAGGGTCTCATCCATCGAATTCGTATGAAGCGATTGCGTACCACCAAGCACGGCTGCCATTGCCTCAAATGCTGTGCGGACGATATTATTCTCCGGTTGTTGCGCTGTTAATGAGCAACCTGCTGTCTGCGTATGGAATCGTAATATCCATGACTTCGGATTCTTCGCACCGTATTTATCTTTCATGCGCTTTGCATAGATACGTCGTGCGGCGCGGAGCTTGCCGATCTCTTCAAAGAAGTCAACGTGAGAATTAAAGAAGTGCGAGATGCGCGGAGCAAATTCATCAACATCCATTCCTCTTGCAATGCAATACTCAACGTATGCGAAACCATCTGCAAGAGTAAAAGCTAATTCCTGTGCGGCAGTTGAGCCTGCTTCGCGGATATGATATCCTGAGACTGAAACCGGATTCCTCTGTGGTACTCCGTTCGTGCAATACCCGAACATATCAACGATGA
>JBKJHR010000058.1:0-4563 GCA_046598695.1 Kapaibacterium sp. (SeqCode) | reverse complement strand
CAGGCTCATGGTCAGTGCCAAGGAAATAGATCGTATGCGGACCGTGTGCTGTGAAGTATCGCGTAAACGAACCATCGTGATTCGCATTGTTCGGAACGTGGACTTTCGGTGCAAATGTAAAATCATCAACGTTACCACTGTTGTATGTATATGTATATGGCAAGTTCGTATTCGTAAGCACATTGTACTCCAGCGCATTCACGAAGGATGTATTATTCATCACAAGATCAGCAGTGCCGATATTGCTAAACGTGTTCTGCAAGGTCTTAGATAAACCGACAATGACTTTGCCAAAATTAAGCGTATCGCCTTTTGAGTAACGTGGCACGCCTGTTCCTGCGGTACCTGTAGCATAGAACGTCACTTTTGCACCATCATCAAGAGATACATCAAATTGTGCAATGAACGTCCCTTGCACTGTCGGAGCAAAGGTGACTGGCACTGATGCCTGACCAGGACCGGAGATCAATGCAGGCAGGCCGCTCACGGAATAAGGCTGCGAAGCTTGCGATGCAGCCACACTCGTCGCCATTACATCTGCACCACCCGTATTCACAAGATTCGCAGCAATCATCTTCGATGTACCAATAGCCAAGATCCCAAAATTAAGTGTATCAGGCACTGCACGGACTATTGCTTTTGTACTCGTACCAAAGACATAGATGATATGCTCTTTATCCGCACCGATCGAAGACGGCGAATGCAGATGATATTCTGCTGAGAAATTCCCTGCGGCAAGCGGAGTAAATGAAAGACGGAATTCATTCGTATTATCACGTATACCGAATGGCGTTGATTGCTGACTATAAATATCGAATGCGAGCGGATCAGCTCCCGCCTCGCTTACGGCATCGCAGCGATATCCAAATTCACCGTAGCCCTGTATCGAATCCAAATAGACAGAGGTTTGCCCGATCTTCGTCAGCGGAAAGATCACCGTGTCTCTCTTTACTGCAAGCCCCGGAGATTCGCGAGTAACGGTAATGTTGATCGTGCCGGTGTTATCGTTGTAATAGGCATTCGGTGGGTCACTTCTATCGAATAACCTAAATTCTAAGATATTCCCAGTGCTTGGGACGCTTGCATCGTAAATATGATTGCTTTGGTAGCCCAGTTGCTGGAAGGTCGAATTATAAAACCAATCCTCCGAGCCATTCTTCATCTTCAATCCTGTCCCAATAGGAGGGAGAGCAAATAGTGACACGTAGTAACGAGCATCTACGACCTCACCGTTGGAGCCAGTCACGATCCTATCCTCGGCATGGACGCGGTACTTTATCCCCACAGGAAGCGATACGCCTGAAAAAACAGCCTTTGCACCGTCACCAGTAACGGAGATCGTCTGACGTGGGCTCTGGACTTGCCACGGAGTCCATGGCTGTGCGATGCCAGTGGAGGCGGCAAGCAGGACGCAAAAAAGGATGGTGTTTCGTAATGATCTACTCATGTATGATAACGATCTGTCTCACAGAAATATGGGGAGCGCACATATAGTAAACATCCTTTCGCAAGGATTGTTCTTCCATTCATGTAACGAAAATGTGAATAATGATTCATGGCTCCTTCAGAGACCTGCACATTACTTCTCAGGAACAGCAAACCCAATTTTTCTTTTCGGCTTATCTTCGGGTATCATCATCTCGCGTATAGCATCGAAGACTTGACGAAACTGCGCATCATATTTCGATTCTAATTCCTCCAACCGCTCAGCGAGGTCCTTATTCGAGGAAAGCAACTCCCGTAGCGAAACAAATGCCCGCATCACCGCTATATTCACCTGCACAGCTCTTTCGCTCCTAAGCACACTCGATAGCATAGCAACCCCTTGCTCAGTGAAGGCGTAAGGTAAAGCGCGACGGACTCCACCTCTTTTCTCTGAGTCTATTTCAGCATCTTTAAAATAACGGATTTCATCGTATTCATCTTGTGTCAGTTGAAACATGAAGTCTGTTGGGAATCTGTCGAGATTTCTTCTTACTTGTTGGTTAAGAACTTTATGTTCAACACCATAGAGATCAGACAAATCCGTACTGAGCATAACCTTCTGATTCCGAAGAATAAATATCCTGCGTTCTATTCTCTCAAATGGGATGACAGAGTTGTTTTGTACCATACGCTTTCGATTTTGAAGTCACAATTTGTGACTTCAAATATATTGTTAAAAATCAATCACTTACAGTGAAATTTCCCGCGTTTTCCATGTTTGAAGTCACAATTTGTGACTTCAAACATAGTGTTAAGAATCAACTACTTACAGTGAATTTATACCCATTTTATCCCCTTTGATATCGCAAATTGCGATATCAAACACAAATCACACAGCGGCTGCCAATCTCAATTCCCCTTCTCTGCGTACGATCTGTTCCATTTGGTTTAGGAACCAGGGGTCTATCTTGGTGATGTCGGCGATCTGTGCTGTGGGCATACCGAGCCTCATTGCGTAGCGGATGGAGAATATCATATCGGGGCGACGCTGACCGAGGCGTTCGCGAATGACTGTCATTGTGTGCTGACGTTCGTCGGCATCCATCGCGTCAACGTCAAATTCTTCTTTGCCGTCGGAGCCGAGTCCGTAACGTGATTGCTCAAGCGAGCGAATGGCTTTTTGGAAGGCTTCTTTGAACGTTCTGCCGAAGGACATGACCTCGCCGACGGATTTCATTTGCACACCAAGCTGAGAGCTTGATGCTTCCAGACCTTTGAACTTCTCGAAATCCCAACGCGGGATCTTCACGACGATGTAATCTATCACCGGCTCGAAAGATGCAGGTGTCGTCTTCGTAATATCATTCGGAATTTCATCAAGCGTATAACCGACAGCAAGTTTCGCCGCGATCTTCGCGATCGCAAATCCTGTTGCCTTTGATGCAAGTGCGGATGAACGCGATACACGCGGATTCATCTCGATCACCAATAATCTGCCATCTTTTGGATTCACAGCGAATTGAATGTTCGAGCCTCCCGTATCAACACCAATTGCACGAATGACTTTGATCGCCGCATCGCGCATTTTCTGATACTCTTTATCCGAAAGCGTCTGCGCCGGAGCGACTGTAATCGAATCGCCTGTATGCACACCCATCGGATCGAAATTTTCGATAGAGCAAATGATAACGACGTTATCCGCTGTATCGCGCATCACTTCAAGTTCGTATTCCTTCCAGCCAATAACTGATTCTTCGACGAGAACTTGCGTAACCGGTGATGCATCCAAACCCTTCTGCACGATCTCACGGAATTCCTCGATATTCCATGCAATGCCGCCGCCTGTTCCGCCAAGCGTAAAGCTCGGACGTATGATCGCAGGAAAGCCGACCATATCCACCAACTCCATCGCTTCATCGGTTGTCTTGACAAAGCCGCCACGTGCCATTTCGAGATTGATGGATTTCATCGTCTCCAAGAATTCCTCGCGGTCTTCGGCACGTTTGATCGCATCGGGTTTTGCACCGATAAGCTCTACGTCATATTTGGCGAGAATGCCCATCTTGTGCAGGCTCATCGCCGCATTGAGCGCCGTCTGTCCGCCCATCGTCGGCAAGATCGCATCGGGACGCTCCTTGGCAATGATCGCTTCGATATATTCTGGGGTGATCGGCTCGATGTAGGTCGCATCCGCCATTTCCGGATCCGTCATGATCGTTGCCGGATTGGAATTGATGAGGATAACGCGGTAGCCTTCCTCGCGCAGAACCTTGCAGGCTTGCGCACCGGAATAGTCAAATTCGCAGCCCTGACCGATAATAATCGGTCCCGAGCCAATGATCAAAATCGAGCGGATGTCAGTACGTTTTGGCATAGAATGTTGTCTGAACGAAGATTTGGGTAGATTATTGGATTAAGATGATTGGGGTTTGGATGCAATAAACTTCGGATTAGAAAGTCTCTTGAATTCGAGACTCATTGATCCAAAATTGATGAGAAGTCCTGTCTGCAAATTATATGCTTCAAGATAATTTCTTGCTTGGGCAAAATGCGCTGCTTCCAATTGAAGGAGAGCTTTTAACTCTACAGAAATTATTTCATCGACAAGAAAATCAACCCTGCGGCTACCTATGTTTGTATCCCTATAATATATAGGCATTTCATGTTCACGTGAATGAGGAATTCCTTCTGCCAAGAATTCTACTTCCAAAGCACGTTGATAAATAACTTCTTGAAAACCATTGCCAAGCGACGAGTGTACTTTCATCGCCGCCCCTATGATTTTGCGGGTAATATCCGAATTTGCAAGTTCGTTTTCGTTAATCATCGGCATACTAACATCCTCTTAATCCAATAATCTCCCCAAATCTCCGCTCAGACGCTTAGGTATTGGCATATTAGTGTATAAATGCGTGAAGATAGGGTGCAAGTCCATTTACCGAGAAACTTTCAGGGTAGAGCCGTGTTACTTTAATAACATTCACACACGAAAACATGAACTCTAAAGCCGCCTTCCTTTTCGTTCTCGCAGTAGCATTCATCCTTGGTGGATGCATAAATGATTCAAAGAACACAGTGCAGACTGTCCCTCTTGATACAACTTATTTACATAGCTTTTCAAAAGTTCGTATTGAACTG
>JBKJHR010000015.1:0-10297 GCA_046598695.1 Kapaibacterium sp. (SeqCode) | reverse complement strand
ATAACTTTTGAGTCTGTCACCTCCGGAAAGAGGGAAAGGGAAGCGATACGTCAGGAACAGCACCTTCTTACGAGGTGCTGGTTGCGGTTGATTGCCAGATAAATTGCTTGTACTGCGGAATGCCAAAGATGTCATTGGTTGAAACGGTCTCATAATTTCTGATCTCCCAAGGCTAAGTGAGCGTGAGTTGCCCCACATCTATAAGTACCTTAACAAGCGAACTCGTTGCGGTCATAAGATTTTGCCTTGTTTGAAGCTAATGCGTAAACCGTATCAACTAATGGTGCAGTCTGTATCGGTTAGTGAAAGAATTAACACGCTGTAAATAATGATCTTACGGTCTTTTGTGATAGCCATAAGTGATAACGACATACATAGAAAAAATTTACAATTTGAATGGTTCCGTCAAGAGGGCAAAGTTTTTTGACCTATTGACCATTACAGTGGATTCGCCTCCAAGAACCGCTCCGCATCTATTGCCGCAGTGCAACCGGAGCCGGCAGCAGTGACGGCTTGCCGATAGACGTGATCTTGGCAATCACCACATGCAAAAACACCCGGTATATTCGTATAGCTTGACTTTCCGATGGTTTCGATGTAGCCAACATCATTCATCGTGAGAATACCTTTGAATAGATCTGTATTTGGCTGATGCCCGATCGCGACGAAGATGCCGTTGGTGGCAACGTCTGTTACTTCCCCTGTTTTCGTGTTTTTGATGCTTGCTCCCGTTACGGTCTTTCTGCCCATATCATCTGTCTCGCCGATAACGTCAATGATCTGCGCATCGGTCATCCATTTGATCTTCTCATTCTTTTGTGCGCGTTCGAGCATGATGCGTGATGCACGGAAATGCTCCGAGCGATGAACGATCGTTACGGTCTTGCAAAATTTTGTGAGATACGTTGCTTCTTCCATAGCCGTATCTCCGCCACCGACAATAAGGACATCTTGATTCTTAAAGAAGAATCCGTCGCAGGTGGCGCAAGCACTAACGCCATAGCCCATGTATGTCATCTCGGATTCGATACCGAGCAGCTTTGCCTTCGCACCCGTTGCGATGATAACGGTTTCCGTTTCGTAGAGCTTATCCGAAACCCATACTTTGAAAGGACGCTGGGAAAGATCAACTTTCGTAACGAACTCGAACTTGCAATCCGCACCAAAACGCTGTGCTTGCTTGCGAAGGATGTTCATGAGTTCAGGTCCTTGTATGCCATGCTCGAAGCCTGGATAATTCTCAACTTCGGTTGTGATCGTAAGCTGTCCGCCAGGTTGTTCACCTTCAAAGACGAGCGGCTTGAGATTAGCGCGTCCGGTATAGAGTGCGGCAGTGAGTCCTGCGGGTCCTGATCCGATTACAATAACTTTTTCCATGAATAATAAAAGCCTTCAATAATTGCGTATTCTATTCCTATAACACATTATGGTTTCAAAGCCTTCGCATTTCTTTGTAAACCTGCAAGTTTCGTGCGCTTGACCGGTGAATTGCGAAAACGATCAGAAAATTCTTCTTGCGACATATTCCGAATATCGTCGATCGTAAGCGCAAGATTTTCGTTTCGCGGCGCGAAGGCGGATAAAGCCGTCTCAGCACTAAAACGGTTCCAGGGGCAGACATCTTGGCATATATCACAACCATAGAGCCACCCCTCAAAGTTATCACTGAGCGATTCGGGAATATCATTGGCGGGTTTTAACTCGATCGTAAGATACGAAATACATTTGGTCGCATCAAGCTGATAGGGTGCGGTGATCGCATCGGTCGGGCAAGCTTCGATACAGGCATTGCAGGTCCCGCACATATCTTCGGCGGGAGCATCGGGCTGTAGATCAAGATTCAGAATGATCTCCGATAAAAACACCCACGACCCTACTTCACGGGTAATGACATTTGTATGCTTGCCGATCCAACCAATGCCGGCTCGCTCGGCAACGACCTTATCCATCACAGGTCCCGTATCGCAATAATACTTACCATCTGCTTCAGGTGCGATCTCTTTGATCTTCGCGAGCAACCTCTGAAGCATCTCCCATATCACCTCATGGTAATCATCGCCCCAAGCATAACGAGAGAATTTGACGTTGGGTAAGGCAGGTGTTTCTTGAGGGTGGTAATAATTCAGTGCGAGGGATAGAATACTTTTTGCTTCGGGGAAGATATTCTTTACATCACGCCTCTTCTCATGCCCCTTTTCCATATAGCCCATCAACCCATGCTTCCCATTCTTTACCCATGTGTCGAGCCTATCCGCAGCTTCATCGAACGGCTCCGCCGACGTAATGCCGACCTTTGTAAAGCCAACATTAAGGGCTGCTTGTTTGATGAGCGATGTGCGTTCAGATAGGGTCAAAATAGGATCATTCTCTACAGAATACTATTATTATGATGCAACAATGTGAGGAAGTGTTGTCATTCCATATAGATACAGCCCTTTTCACTTTAATGTCCGATATGTAATAAAACCCATCGGTGGAGTGACATTCCGCAAACCCGGCTGCATTTGCCAAATGCCGATGTGTAAATTTCGAGCACCTATGGTATTTAGTGGGATGATCGTTTTATGAGTGAATTTGGCACCCGGCTATGAATTCTCATTATCCCAAATAAAAAAACGTCGAAATTGGCTCAGAATAGGAGGTTAGGGGTGGATTTGTTGCGGGGCAAAAGAAATTGTCGTATATTTGTAAGCTGTTCTTTGTGGATAATTGGGTCAAGGGCAAACCAAGCGTTAGCCGGATTTGTTAACAAGTCGGCACCCGGAGAGATTTTTTGCGATGTAACAGATACAAATATATAACATTTTTGGAGAGAGTCGTGGCAAAAGCAACAACTGAGACCAAACCGAAGCGTGTCGTTCGTGGCAGAACGCGCCGCCGCATGAAATACATAACAGGGCTTATGCTCTGTTCTGATTGCACGAAAACGGCTCGTAAAGAGATCGTTGGCGAAGCATTAACGCAGGCAGCTGGTGAAGAACCACAGCAGATAGATCCGATTACCGGAGAACGCAAGTCCGATAACTTGTGGGTTCGTTGCACGAAGTGCCACAATACAATGCTTGTCAATTTGACGGCTATGCTCGATGATAAGCCAAAGAGCCATGCCAATATGACAGCTTCAGAATGCACGCTCTATACTCCGCAGCGCATTTATGCGATAGGTGAAGCAGTGTACCACAAGGATTGGGATGATATCGGATCGGTTGTTTCTAAGGAAGTAACGGGTTCGGGTCGTCATGCGATCATCGTTCATTTCGATAAGCTCGGCGAACGCAAGTTGCTTGAGAATTTCGCAGTATAAATTTTAGACAGTTTTTTTTTCATTAACAATAGTACAACCTTAAAGGGGGGAATAAATAAGTGGTAGGAATTATCGTTCAAGAAGGCGAACCGATAGATCGCGCACTGCGCCGCTTCAAGAAGAAGTACGAGCGTGCAGGCATTTTGCGTGAATTCCGTCGTCGTACGGCATTTGAAAAGCCATCGATCAAGAATAAGATGTTGCTCCAGCGTGCGGCTCGTCGCCAAATGCACCAGCAGGCAGAAATGGGCTAAGGCTTAAAATTTTCTGACACGGGAAAATATCCCGAAACATCAAAATACTACCGGCTTACCGTTGCATTCTATGTGACGCATTAGCTTTTATATAACCCATAACATATTAGGAATGATATGCTGTGGGTTATGTGTATTTTCAGGGCACCTATGGTGTGCCCAACTCTCCGACAGGATTATTTTACACGAACCCCGAACGTTCTCACATCCAATTCGCTTTATTTATTGTATATAAGTGAAATGACAACTCTCGGCTCAATGGAAGAACAGGCTCTTGATTACACGCTCGGCGAATTGACGCCTGATGCGGCGATCGACTATGAAGTTTCGCTTACCGAAGCATCTGATGAGCTTGCATTGGTTTCCAATGGTTTAACCGCATTTTATGCTTCAGCTGCTGATGGCATGCCAACTCCGCGCCGAGAAATGAAGGAGAGTATTTTAATGGCTGTTGCAAACGATGGGCATTACCTTCAGCGTGGCGATGACAATTTGTGGCTCAAGACACTTATCCCGGGAATAACCGTTCGAAGGCTCTATAAAGATGCCGATGGACGTGATATGGTTATTGCCAGATTAGAACCCGGTTCTATTCTCCCAGGTCACGATCACCCTCAAACGGAAGAATGTTACGTTATTTCAGGAGACATACACGTCGCGGGACACGATCTTATCGCTGGTGATTTTATTGCAGCGCGTGTCGGGACGATCCATGAGGACGTTTACACGAAAGGCGGCTGCGAAATTCTCCAGAAGTTTTTTCTTGACGAATCTCTCTTAGCCTAACTACTTCATTCTCTTCTCCGGCATTTCCTTGATGCCCAGAGCGTTAGAATCCCACAATGATCTACCTTGACAACAGCGCTACAACGCCGATAGACTCTCGTATCCGAGAAGCAATGTTGCCATATCTTACTGGCGATTTCGGAAATGCTTCCAGCATATACGATCTCGGAAGACGAGCACGAATAGCACTCGAAGATGCGCGAGCCGTCGTTGCCAATGCTATCGGGGCAGATGATAGTGAGATCATCTTTACGGGAAGCGGCACCGAGTCAGATAATCATGCTTTAAAAGGAGCGATCTTCCATGAACATTTATCAGGCAAAGCATTTTCTGATGTAGAGCTTGTTATCTCGAGTGCAGAGCATCATGCTGTGCTACATGCGGCAGAATTTCTTCAAAAATTCGGTGTAAAGCTCTATCTTGCAAATGTCGATTCAAATGGCAGTGTCAACAATGAAAGTCTGAATGCACATCTTTCTGACAAGACAAGTCTTGTATCTGTGATGAGTGTTAATAATGAAGTCGGATCAGTAAATTCAATCGCGGAGCTATTCAATACAGTAAAGAGCAGATCACCGAAAGCTCTTTTTCATACTGATGCCGTGCAAGCACTTGGCAAGATACCGATCAATACGAAAGAGTGGTGCATTGATCTTCTTACACTATCCGCGCATAAGATCCATGGTCCGAAGGGTATTGGAGCATTGTTCATTAAACGTGGTGTGATGATAGAGCCGTTGATGCATGGAGGTGCGCAAGAACGAAATCGTAGAGGCGGCACCGAGGCTGTGGCTCTTGCAGTAGGCTTTGCAAAAGCAGTAGAGATCATGAAGCAGGAATGGCATGAACGCGAAAATCACATCAAGTCTCTGTATGAATTTGCGATCTCAAGCCTCTCTGATATTCCTTCTATCCGAATCAACTCTCCGATAGATGGAAGTGGAGTTCAGGCTATAATCAATTTCTCCTTTACGGATGACATTCTGCAGAAAATAGATGGTGAAGCATTACTCATTCGCTTCGATCTCGAAGGCATATCTGTCTCGAACGGGTCAGCCTGTACATCGGGAAGTATGCAGCCATCGCACGTTCTTCTTGCAATGGGAAAAGGCGAAGAGGTTGCCTCAAAATCAGTAAGAGTATCTCTCTCGAAAGAGACGACGAAGGATCATATAGAGCAGTTTATTAAAGTACTACGTGAAATACTTTCGAGGCTAGCTTAGTCCAACGCATTCAGTGCAACTCCGTATCGAAGCCCTCTTGTGCTTACTCGTACATGATCTACACCGAGAAATTTCATTGCCTCACTGAGTATCAATGCACCCGCAGGAAGTATATCCGCTCTGCCTTTTGCTATCGCCGGATAACGAGTAGTAAGCTCATCGGGTGTGAGTGTGTAAAGGATCGGTAATAAAGAATCGAGATCAGGATCTGTAAGAGTTGAGCCGTTGACTATATTCGCATCGAATGTGGCGAGCCCAAGATTCATTGCAGAAAGAGCAGTCGGAGTGCCTGCAACAGCCACCAGATGATGAGGAGTGGTGAATGTTGGAAACGCATTTGATAATAGCTCGTGAATTTGTGACCTTTTCTCTTCGAGATTACTCTTCTTCGTGTCTTGCTCTGTGAGCCTCACAGCACCTATATCAATGCTTTTTCCTGATTGATAACTCTTTCCATCACCAAATGCTATTTCCGTACTACCACCACCAATATCAATAACGGCTGTCAAAGAACTATCAGAAGGAATTTCAAACGTTGCACCACGGTAGGTCAGATGTGCTTCTTCTATGCCCGAGATCACATCAACAGCAATACCAAACTCATTTTTTACTCGTGAAATAATATCATTTCTGTTCGTTGCGTCACGCATCGCGCTTGTTCCGACAGCAACGACACGATCAATATTACTCTCATCAATGATAACTTTATAGCGAGTGAGAATGTCATGAAGACGTGAATAGGCGGCATCACTAATACGATGTGTTTTGTCAACACCTTCGCCAAGCCGAGCAATAGAATGCTCATCGCGTATAATAATAAGACTACTATTCTCACCCCGCTCAGCAATGAGCATCAAAGCAGTATTTGTACCAATATCCAAAGCGGCAACTCTCATAGACGGTTCATGAGCAGGCAGATCCATTCATTCTCTTTTTTCTGCATGGCGAGTTCATAACCACTTTGATCGTAAGCAGCAAGAATTTCATCAGCGTCCCATTCTAATATACCTGAGAGAATAAGACGTTCGCCTCGTGATTGAAGTTTCGCGAGGTCGTTGTTTATCGTAAGAAGTATGTTGCGATGAATGTTCGCAAGGATAAGGTCAAACTTCTCATCAGCATTTATTGCTGAATGAATATCGCCGAGACGAACTTCGATCCTCTCTGAAGGGAAATTATTTCTTTCACAGTTTTCTTTCGCGTTGTTGAAAGCCCATTCATCTGTGTCAATAGCGACAGCATGTTTCGCACCTCGCATCATTCCATACATAGCAAGTATGCCGGTCCCAGAGCCAAGATCAAGAATATTCTTATCGAAGCAATCAACACTCTCAAGCATCTTCAAGCAAAGCCTTGTCGTTTCATGGTGCCCTGTACCAAAGCTCATCTTCGGATCAATGACAATGAGATGCTTTGATCTATTCTCGCCCATCTCCTCTATCCGCCAACTTGGTGCGATGACAAGTTCATCGGTGATCTGAAGTGGCTCAATGCTTGACTCCCACTCCGCATTCCAGTCGGTATTTTGATGGGTTATCGTCTCAAGTAAGATGATCGCATCTTTTGGTTGACTTGCAATAAAATCTTTGAAGTTTGTCTCGGCTTCTTCTGTCCATTCCTCTTTGAAGATATGAATAAGCATTGAGCCATCGGCTGATTCTTCGAAGCCTTGCACCTCATGGTTGATAAGGAAATAGCCCTGTAATTCATCTTCATGTGCAAGCGATACAGAGAAGGCAAGAGAAAGATATTCTTGGTTGATGTTCACAGAGAATTTGTTCTTTTGATCTTGATTTCAAAAAGTTTACGCCAAAGCTTACCCGTCACAAAAAGTCTATCGCCTTTTTCATCGTACGCAATTCCATTGAGAACATCAGTGATCAGTGTACGGTCACTTTCGGGCAAGATGCCTGATAGATCAACGTATGCTTTTACTTTTCCCGTTGCGAGATCAATAATTGCAAGACGGTTCGTTTGCCAAATGTTTGTGATAAGCTCACCTTTGACTAGCTCAAGTTCGTTGATATTCATAAGAGGATTAACCCCATCAATAACTTCTATCTTTTTTGTAACGGTCAGCGAATTCGGATCAAGATATTGTATTGTATTGGTCCCATTGCTCATGATAAGGGAAGTGCCGTCAGTCGTCATCCCCCAACCTTCGCCAATGTATTTGAAGGAATCAATAACGGAAAATGTGTTTGCATCAAAGATATATCCTTTTTGCGTTTGATAACTAAGTTGATAGATCTTATTGCCCAAAAGAGTAATTCCTTCGCCGAAAACATCCGCAGGGTAGGTGTACTCTTTTAACACTTTTCCTGTCTTGAGATCAACTTTGCGAAGCGCAGACTTTCCCTCAAGTCCCGTCCCTTCATAAATGAACCCACTCACATATTGCAAGCCTTCGGTAAATGCTCCAGCATCATGGGGATAGGTATTTATGATTTCGTAACCATAGACTGGCACTGTAGATGCAGTGTTTTGTGGCACTTGCGGCTCTGGCACGGGGATATCGGGCTTCTTGCAACCTGATAGAAGCAGTGCACAGACGAGGATCGCTGCTATTGGAATTCGTATAGACATTGGCTCTATTTAGAAAATAAGAGTGGTTTAAAATGCGAAGGAAGTGTAACAAAATCGCGGTGAGCAAGTTCTTATATATGTCTATGGTGCGTAAAGCACACAGCTTTTTTTTGCGGTAGCAATGCTTCTATGAAGTGACCTCCGTAAAGGAAATAACACATAAAGAGGGTTGTCTGATGTGAATAGTGTAACGAAGCCTCTATTCACGCCGGGCATCCCTCTTCTTTATTATGGATTTTCCTAAACCCTAGGACAACGGTTTTTTGGAAACGATACTCCCCACCGTTACGTAGTTATCTCCTGAGGCATATATACAAACTTAAAATACTGTGGAATGAGATATGAGTTACGGAGCAAAAGCCGACCTTGCATTAGACCTTTGGGTAAAACTTGCCCGTTGTTCTTCCATTTTTTCCAAGCTCTCAAACGCCGATATCGCTTGCTCAGGTTTAACATTACCACAGTTTGGCGTCCTCGAAGCATTATATCATAAGGGACCTATGACCATTGGTGCTCTTTGTAAGAAGATGCTCGTTTCTGGCGGGAATATGACGGTGGTCGTTGATAATCTTGAGCGGGATGGATATGCAGAGCGTAAGCCGAAAGCGGAAGATCGCCGCGCAATTGAGATAAGTTTGACTCCATCAGGGAAAGCCTTGCTGAAAAAGATATTTCCGAAACATGCCGAGCATATCGCCGATGTTGCCTCCGTTCTGACGCAGAATGAACAGTCTGAACTCGCCGGATTGCTCAAAAAGCTTGGCACATCACTCCGAGAGAAACATTCATAATAATCTTCGTATTAGATAGTACGAACTTAAAGTAATTTACTTGGAGGTAATATGTTAAAAACACGACGTGCTGATGAAAGAGGTCATATTGACCACGACTGGCTAAATACCTATCATACATTTTCCTTTTCTGATTATCACGATGACGAGTGGGTACATTACCGCGCACTCCGTGTGATGAACGAAGATACCGTTGCGCCTAACATGGGCTTTGGTATGCACCCGCACCGTGATATGGAAATAGTCACGATCGTTTTATCAGGAGAGATAAAGCATAAAGACAGTATGGGAAATGAAGGCATCATCAGAGCAGGTGATGTCCAACGCATGAGTGCAGGTACGGGGATATTTCATAGTGAATCCAATTCTTCGCCAACTGTACCGTTGCATCTTTATCAAATTTGGATTCTACCTGAGAAACATGGTGTGATACCGAGCTATGAGCAAAAAGCGTTCACCGATGCTGATACACGCAACAAGCTCCAACTCGTTGCTTCACCAACAGGTGAGCATGGTTCGGTCACTATCGGACAGGATGTAAAGCTCTATAGGACTAAACTTGATGCAGGGAAGAAACTGGAATTGCCGATACTTGCTGGCCGCTCAGTGTGGTTGCAGATCATTTCCGGAAATGCGAAAGTGAATGGAGAAGAATTTCTGACGAGCGATGGCGTAGGTATTACAGACGAACCATCCATCACTATCGAAGCTACTGAGGAGACAGAGTTCTTGCTCTTTGACCTGAATTAACAATGGTTAAATTCTTTGGTGGGGATAATTAATCGTGACAAAGAAGGTCACACAATTATCCCAGCAATTCTGAAACAGAGATGAAGAGAGAGTGTCATTAAAATAGAAGCCGACTAATTTGGTTGCTTTCTTATCATGAATGAAACGTATGAAAAATAACAAATTCTTAAGCAAAGGTGTACTCTACCTATTTGTTCTCTCAATCGGGTTCCTCCTTAGTTGTAAGCATGAGGACAATCCTGCCGATCAAACAGAAAATGTAACCGTTATAGCTGATACGTCAACAGTCTTCAAGCTTGGCATCACAACGCGACCGATAACGGATTCACTTGCACGAGTGATTGCCGAGACAGCGTCAACGGGGAAGACGATTTCCTCAGCACAGAAAACTGAGGATACGATCATCTACTATGACGTTCAACTGCAAGTTGGTGTCATTGTTATTAATGTGAAAGTACGTATTACCGACGGCGCGATCATCACTATTGTGGACGACGAAGACGATGAGCATCGAGATTGAACATATAGAACTCTCTCCGCAAATAACCCGTTAAGAGAAGTACAAAGTACCGTGGAGCTTTGACCGATAGCTTGCCGCCACGT
>JBKJHR010000274.1:0-9054 GCA_046598695.1 Kapaibacterium sp. (SeqCode) | reverse complement strand
CAGAAGCGGCGCACAGGCGCCTCGTTTGCAGAAGGCAACTGATCGTCAGGAACGCCCTGATAATCGCTCAGAAGAAGCTCCACGTGGCAACCAACAGCGCCGACAAGGCGGCGGTAGTGGCAATCGTGGCGGTGGACAAAGCCGTGGCAGACGTCCTAATGGTGGGGGCGGTGGTGGACAACGTCAACCACGTCCTGAAGGTCAGCAACGCCGCGAAGTGCCTTCACAACGAGACTAATACTTTAACAGATGAAGTCTCGTATTTCGACAATTCTTATTATTGTTGTACTTATCCTTTTTAGCTCCTTCATTATCATGAGGGAGCTTTTTTGGAGATTCGATGCAAAACTTGATCTGCTCTTAAAGATCCCCATCCGTACTGCCGATTCCAAAGAGCACACTCTCTTCATTCATGAAACGAGCACGTCACAAGTTGATACCGTCCGACGACAATTTGTTGATCTAAAAACCGGGGTTACGAAGGTCTCACTATGGATTGATAATAGTCTCGATACCACACACTTCAGCATAATCGGGAGATATTATTCTGAGGTACGCGATCTGGCACTCTCAAATGACTCTTCCACACAAGCATTGCTTATCCCGAACACCGAACATGGTATGCCAACAGGTTGGGGTGAACTGATCTATCTCAAGGCAGATGGTTCACTCATCCATTCCGAACTTGTCACACCGCATATAGGCGACGCTGACAAGGATGGAAGACTTGAAGTGTATGACCCAAGAGCAAATACCTATTCAAAGCTCAACCCTGCAACGGGCACATGGGTAAAAGTAGATATAAAGATAGATACGACAAGGAAATAATACGTCTACTTTACGATGCGAAGGTTCTTCCATTGTAAGGCAAAGTGTTCGTTGGTTATGCGATATACATCAAGATATGGCGGCATGAATACCTTCTCCAAATGTAGTTGACCTTCCAACATTTTCATATCGGGATGGTCGTGGCGAATAAAGAAGAGAACCGTCTTCGTATCCGTCGGAATTTCTATCACAGATCCCATCACCGTATTCACATATTCATGCTGAAGGCTCTTATACCAGACTGTATCGGTTTCACCGCTTTGAATATTATAGACGATAGCTTTTGGATTATAATAATAATTGAAACGCTGATACCATGTATCAAGAATCACCGTATGTTCAAGATCAACTGCTTCCTTTTTCAACATTGAGGCCACGGAGTGGTTGATCGAATCCATAGCGGAGATACCTTGAACAGATGTATATGCGAAAAGGCGGTTCATTATATCATCTGCAAGAGTGATCTCGTTATTCGGGCGGAGTTCAAACTTGAATGACTGTAAAGAAAACTTCTCAGCGAATATATCGAATCGTTTTCCTTGCATTGGGACGAAAAACCAGAAGACATCAACAGCCAACACACATATAACAAGTACAACGGAATTTCTTGTTATTAGTCTTCTTGTGAGCAATTGCTTATTCGCTTCATGGGCTTTTCGTTTCTCTGCAAACCATATCGCCAACATATCGATCAGACATGCTCCACAGAGAGCAATAGAGGGAAGAATGTTAAGCAAATAGCCTGCCTTCATGAAGTAGAATACCACATAGAAGAGGAGTGGAGTCAACCCAACAAGAAGTACGAAACGGAAAGACATTTTTCTCCATTGTTGGTGAATAAACTGTACCGTTCGCTTTGCAAAAAGAGTAAATGCTGCTCCGAGAATGATTAGAAAAGGTAATGACCCAACGAATAGATAGAGAAAGACTTTGCCAATAACAGCAAGATGTTCTCGGAGCGGATTGCCGAAAAGAATAGATTGTGATCTATAGATATTTTCTTTTTCAAGAAAGCTAAGATAATGCTCGAATCCTCCAGCCTCATCCAATAGTATGACGACCCAAACTCCTGTTATCAATAGGAAGCTCACAGTACCGATCACCCATGTCCTTACTGATTGTTCCGTTTTCAAGAGAAGATAGATAATTGCAGGCGCAAAGAACACTGCACTTTGGCGAGCCGCGATCGAAAGTGAGAAGATCGCAAGTAAAAGAATAACCGTAAGATCATCTTTATTTTTGCGGAGTAATTTAATGCTGAGATAGAGTATTGCCGATGCAAAGAATGCTTCATGGATATATGCTGTGGCAACTTCTCCGTAAAACCAGAACATTGGCGTTGCAAGCCAAAGAAGCGCCGCAACCACCCCAAGTCGTTCGCCTCGAAGCCAAACTCCCGCTCTCCATATACACAAAACAGAGCCTATCGAGAGTGAAAGACTCTCCAGAATGAATGCAGTATTATGATCTGAAGTAAAGAGAAGAAAGAATTTTGCTATGAGAATATGCAGGATGTAACCCGGCATGTGCGGGGTAACCTGATCCAAGCTATATCGGAATGTTGCAACTGCAAAATTGACAGAATCAAACTCGAAGAGTGTTTGCGAAATAAACGGTATTCGTGATAACAAGACTACAATGGTCAAGCCAATACCTGTAAGCCAGCGAGTATTCTTCTGATTAAGGAGTGGCATGGGTTGCTCCTTTCATGCGATAAATGGAAAGTACCGTATCAGCACTTGAAGTGAGATTGCCCGATATTCTTAGATTGCGCACAAGTTCAAGCGAGTCTTTCGCGTACTCAAAAAAAGCCGGGTTGAGTCGGCGGTAGATGATAAAAATATTCGCGCCGCTATCGCGCGCAGCTTTCCACACTAATTTCTGATCATGTTGCAATGTGAAAATGCCCGGTGTTACAAGTCCTGTCAGATCAATGATCGTCCGTTTTGTGAAATATCCTAATGCACCAACATCGTCAGCGGCGATAACGTCATTCGCATTAAGATTATTCTTTACCCATTCTGCGCTTGTGACGTGCTGATCGTAAATGTTGGAAACACAATCACGATATTGAAGTGCCCAGCGTACAGACATTGGAAGTAAGAGTATGACCACAACGACGATCAAAGCTTTCCCTTTTTTTTGAGGGGAGTTTTGAAAACCGAAAAAATTATCAGACCAATTGTTATTCTTTGCTAAGATATTTTTCCGTAAAAATGCGGTCACACTAAGAACAAAAAGTGGCAGGAGTGGAAACACATATCTTCCAAAATGCCTATATTGAGGAGCAATGAAACCTTGCATGATCGGCAATAAAAGGACAAACCCGATCATGACGGCATGACGAGCCTTGATTTTTGGAATATGTAATTTAACGACATCCCCCAATATCATCACCGCAAGCCACCAATAGCTTTCGATGATAATGCCGTAGGATTTGAGGATATAAAAAAAATCAGGCACTAATCTGAAACCTGCGCCTTGCACTATACTCGAATGATAGATAAAACTCCCTCTCTCACTATAGGGCAATCCAAAAACAGCAACAATAAATAGGATGAGAATGCCGGCAAATACGACTATCCCAGCAAATGACACTCTTTTTCTAATGAAGAGAATAAGCCAATCAACTGAACACAATGCGGCAAGAAAATATAGCTCCGGACGTAGAGAAATTGCAAGACCTAAAACTATGGCTTCTCTAAATCTCACTCTGCCAACATCTCTTGATCTGATATGTATCTCGACTGCAACAAGCGTAAGGAGTGTTGCAAGCGTCGTCTCCATTCCGCTCGGAGCTGCAGCGATGAGACGCGCTGAGAGCAATGTAAGAATACCAGCAATGATAGCCCACGGCTCTTCAAATCCCAGTACATTCTTTGCGAAGCGATATACTCCCGGTGCAATGGCGAGCCAAGCAAGAGATGAGAGAAGAACAGCAACAAGATCGAGGTGAGAAGTAAAGAGACCACCACAAGCGATCAATATAACCCATAGTGGCGATGTATCTGCTGTGACCATCGCTCCTGGATTGAAACAATAACCATTCCCATTCAGAAGATTCTCGGCGTATCGACAATGGATATATACATCATCAAGCGGAACACCGATGAGGCTTACAAAATGACTGCTTCCATTCGGAAGAAGCGTCGCATATTGAAGTACAAAGAGGATTCCAAGGATAACAAGTCCGCCAAGAAAAAAGAAAATCTCTGTTTTAAATCTCCTCACTCTCTATTTATGGAGATAGACTATCACAAACATCGAAGCGGCGTAAGCGATGAAATTCAGTATCATTGGTATATCCGTCAAAACGACTTCTGTCGGATTCTCTCCCATATTTTTCTTATGCAGTAAATAGAGGTAGCGGAAGACTCCATACAGAACAAATGGCGTTGTGAAGATCAAATTCTCCGTGCCAAATATGAGGACAGTGCGGTCGCTGACGGTATAGAGCGCATAGCTAATGACAAAGCCTGATGCACAGATCGTGCAAAGCTGTTCGGCGAATTCGACGGAGTAATGCTCCAAGACTTTTCGTGTCGTCTGAGTTTGCTCTTTCCCTGCTTCGAGCATGACAAGCTCTCCACGGCGTTTTGCAACGGCAAGGAAAAGAGAAAGGAACATCGTTGTGAGAATAAGCCATGAACTGATCGGCACACCGATCACAAAAGCACCTCCCACCACGCGCAACATGAAGCCAATTGCTATCACAAAAACATCGATCAATACTACCTCTTTGAGGAAAAGGCTGTACGATAAATTCATAACGAAATACAGGGCAAGACAAAAACCAAATTTCATCGGGAGGCCAAATATAAGGGGCAAAGCAATACCAAGCCCGATAATAGCAGTTGTTACGGCACTGGGAATGCTAATTGCGCCACTTGCGATAGGACGATGCTTCTTCTTGGGATGAAGTCGGTCCCTGTCGCGGTCAAAGATGTCATTGACGATATAGATGATGCTTGCCGTCAAACTGAAGAGCGCAAAGCCGATCAGCGAGAACTTCGCATATTCCCAATCAAAGAGATGTTGCGAAAACACAAGTGCCGAAAAGACAAAGAGATTCTTGATCCAATGCTTCGGGCGTAGAAGGCGTATGAGGGAAGTGAGCATCATTATAACAAAAATACGGCAATAATTGTATCAAGTACCAAGGAGATGAATAATTGGCCTGATAGAAATACAACTCAAATCCTTCGTTTAGAAGATATTCTGCCTGTCTAAATTCATTATGCTATACAACCAACTGCTTTAGAACATCCTCATGGATCACTTTCGATAACGAGAAGAGCACGGACTCATTGAATGCACCGGAGATGAGCTGTGCGCCGATGGGTAAGCAATTCCTATCAAGACCAACAGGGACGCTGACAGCAGGCACCCCTGCCACATTCGCGCTCACAGTATAAACATCATTGAGATACATCGAAAGCGGATCACTGACCTTGTCGCCAAGCTTGAAAGCTGTGGTTGGTGTAGTTGGGGTCAGGATAGCATCGCATACGGTAAATGCCGAATCAAAATCATTTCGAATGAGGCGGCGCACTTGCTGAGAGCGTTTGTAATACGCGTCATAGTATCCATGAGAAAGAACGTAGGTGCCGAGCATGATGCGACGTTTGACTTCCTTGCCGAATCCCTCGGAGCGCGATCTGACATACGTATCCATCAACGATTCCACACCCTTCGCACGGACACCATATCGGATACCATCGAAACGCGCAAGATTGCTTGATGCCTCGGCTGTCGTGAGAATGTAATACACAGAAATGCCGTATTTCGTATGTGGCAAAGAAATATCAACGATCTCACAACCTGCATCCTGCAGTTTTTTCTTCGATGCTTCAATAGCTTCACGCACATCAGGCTCAATGCCTTCACCGAAATATTCTTTCGGTATGCCGATACGAAGCCCCTTCACATCTTTCCCAATACTGAGTGAGTATTCTTCGATAGGTACGTTCGCACTTGTTGCATCATATTCATCAGCACCAGCCATGACTTCTAATGCCAAAGCGGCATCTTCAAGTGTGCGCGAAAATGTACCAACCGTATCGAAGCTGGAAGCAAATGCCGTAAGCCCGTAACGCGAGATACGTCCATACGTTGGTTTGAAACCAATTGTGCCCGTGAATGCCGCAGGTTGACGAATAGAGCCGCCCGTATCCGTACCAAGCGCAACCCGCGCCGCACCGATCGCCGCTGCGACTGCACTTCCGCCCGATGAACCACCAGGGACCCTCGTTATATCCCAGGGATTGAGTACAGCACCATACGCGGAGTTCTCATTCGATGAACCCATAGCGAATTCATCCATATTCGTTTTGCCGATGATCATCGCCCCTGCATCGATCATCCGCTGAACACACGTCGCGGTATAGAGCGATGTGAAATTTTCCAAGAACTTCGAGCCGCACGTAAGCCGTGCATCCTTCAGCGCAAGGACATCCTTGACAGCAACCGAAATCCTACCAAGTTTGCCGCTCTGTAGCTCCTGCCTACCTTCCTCAAAAATATCAAGGAAGCAATGAAGCTGTGGGTTCAGGGTACGTGCGCGCTCAAATTCCGAATATGCCATAAAGATAGATTTGTAATGACTGCAAAAATACGAGAAAAGTATTCTTGGAGCACAGAGTTCTCATAACAAAAAAAATGGTCGGGTTAGAAACCCGACCTCTCTTCTATGAACGAGTTATAGACTCGTTCTACTAAAATCGTAGATAAAACTTTGCCTGAACATCAAACTCCGCAGGCTTTGCAATCCCAAGTCCGAAGATAGGACCGATGGTAAAATCAAAACCAAAGTTAGTGCCCTCTCCGCCAGGGGTAGAGGTAATGCCGATCATTGGTTCTATGAGCGTTGCAGAATGAATTCCGCCAACCGTCGTCGCAGATTCACTTGAATAAATACCATAATATCCTAGACGAACAACAGGGCTAAGAATACCACCCAAGAAACTCACTGGTGCCCATCCAACGACCAAACCTACAGATTTGGGTGATGTAAATATCTGCGAAAAATTCTTTGGCTCGTCGTAGCTCAGATATGGCACACTTGATGCGTAGAGCAAGCCGAATGAAGCATCAAGCGTAAGTGCAGGTGCAGATGATTCGGCACCAATAAAGAGATTGAGTCCGGTACTCTTACCAAAACCCACACCATATCTGCCGCGAATTCCGGCGATAACATCCTTATTTGCATCAAGTACTTTCTTGATCTCTTTATTTTCGCCAACAAGCATGGTGTTTGTCGTAGCGAGGCGCTCGTTCTTAATCCGCTCCATCATTAACTCTTGATTCTGCATCGCAAGCAATTCTTTCGCGCTCTTTTTCTTGCCGCCTACTTCCAACGTATCGTTTGGTGCAAGGCTGATACCCTGCCCGACCATCATTGGCTGTTTCTTCTCAAATTCTTTTGTGCTCGTATAAAGCTCGTTTCCTGTGCCGATCTCTTTGGCAGTAATACGATAGCGATACGTACCGTTGACAAGATCCTTTACGTCATGCTCCACAAGATAGTCCGCCGGACGCATCACAGAATCTATGAGTGTAAGTGGATGCGCCTCATCAACAACAGAAAGAAGCTCGACCTTTACGTGTGCTGTCTGCGCAATCGTATAAGGAATAGAAAGCATTGAAGAAACCAACGATGTTGATGATTTACCAAGATCAAACTTCAAGCGTTCACCGTTCAAGATGATATGTTCGCGGAAATGTCGAGCAAAATCTTCGTAAAAATTCAGAGGCTCGGAGTTATCCTCGATCTTAATAATATAGGTTTGCTTTTCGGTTGGCGTGTTATCCATCCGAAGCTGAATAGGCTCACCGATCTTGAATGCAAATTCTTTTGCATAGCGCTCAAGACGGACTTCACTCTCGCTTTTGTTTGAAGCGATAGCACGTTCCAAGATACAGTAGTAATGAAGCGAATCAGTAACTACATTCTCGGGATGCGGAATTGGGAGAATACCCATGTACACGATATAGGATGCTTCATTACCGTTTAACACCTTTGAAAGATTGCTAACAAGCGGCAGAGCAAGAGGCGTACGAGCAGACCCCACAAAATACATTACCGATTGTGGCATTGCCTTGCTTTTGTCCAAATTCTCTCTGCCTTCAGGCGAGAATGACATGAAGCGTGGCTCAAGATGGAAGCTCGATTCATAAAGAACTACTTCGCCTGTCGGCGCATCGGTGCGAATATAGTTTGATTCGACACGGAGAATTTCGGGTACGAGTTTTGTATCGCGATACTTTAACCGTTCTTTCTGAAGACGTGCATCCATCAAGGCATCAATATCCTTGACGTAATTCTTTACATCGTCATCAGTGGGTACGTCGTTTTGGCTTGGAGGGATATTACGCTGTTGCGCATTGATCGAACTGACAGAAAGAACGACAAATGCCGCAACTGCCATTAACAGGCATGCGGCAAAGTGTCGTTCTTTCTTCTTTTCGATTTTCACCTATGAAAAACTGATAAAGTTACATTCTATCCTGTTGAGTCACCTCAACAACACGTGTCCCCTTGAGCATCTTTGCGAAACGATGCGAGATCATCACATCCGCTGGGTTCGCGGCAGATTCTGTGGGTGTTGTGGTCGCAGCAATATTCTTCGGCAGCTCTGAGCTGTTCGCATTAGCATTTGCCGAAGAATTTGCTGTACCAATACTCTTCAAAGTTTTTTGTGTTACCTGCTTTGTAGAAGCAACGGTTGTGTGTACATCACTATTTGATGCAATAACATTTGATGATGTCTGAGGAGCAGACTCGATCACATTACTAGCTACCGGTGCAGACGTTACATTGCTACCCTGGGTGTTCTGCGCTACCTGCGTTGTTGTAGCATCATTCTTCGAGTTAGAAATGAAGAAGAATGTACCAAGAAAGAGTGCAAGAGCAAGCCCAACCGCTGAACGCTTGAACCACAATTGTTTGACAGCCGGGAGACGTGGTGTCTGAATAGGCGCGGCATCTGCAGCGCGTCCCGGAATACGTACTTCACCACGTGATGTACGAAGTGCTTCACGTAGAGCAGCAACAGCTTTTGTATCAGCTTCTGCAGTCAATTGGAAGCGAGCATCATGAGAAGAAGCGCGGATGACTTTCTGAAGCACGGTATGCTCCATCGTCGCGGTCGCAAGATCGCCGTCCGTCTTTACGGCGGCTTTGATCTCAGCACCTGCTTGCAGTTCGCCATCTAAAAAGGCGATAAT
>JBKJHR010000164.1:0-4477 GCA_046598695.1 Kapaibacterium sp. (SeqCode) | reverse complement strand
GATAGTGAGCTTATTCTGCATCTTGTAGCTCGCTCAAGCGAGAAAGAGCAGATTGCACAATTGCGCGATGCGTTGCAGATCGTCAAAGGAGCATTTTCTCTCTGCATCCTTACCGATACGTCGCTTATTGTCGCCCGTGATCCGCATGGCATTCGTCCGCTGGCGATAGGTCGCTTACGCCGCCCCGATGGCGAGTGGAGCTACATGGCTGCAAGCGAGACCTGCGCATTTGATATTGTCGGTGCCGAATATATTCGTGATGTCGAACCGAATGAGATCGTTGTCATTGATCGCCACACTGTTGAGACTGGGCAGATGCGATCGGTAAAGATTCTCGAGGAAAAACCGGAAGCACGGCATTGTATTTTTGAGTATATCTATTTTTCGAGACCCGATTCCAAAGTATTCGAACAGAGCGTTGATAAGGTCCGTCGTAAACTTGGGAAGAATCTTGCGACAGAAAGCCCCGTCGCCAACGAAGAGAATAAGCGTCTGACGATCATCAATGTGCCAGATTCATCAAATACGGCAACGCTCGGTTACGTCAGCCAGAATAATAAGGAAGGTTTTCCATCGAAGTATGAGATCGGTTTGATCCGGTCACATTATGTTGGACGAACATTCATCCAACCTGGTCAGGATAACCGCGAGATGAAGGTGAAGGTCAAGTTTAACACCGTCAAAGGTGTTCTGAAAAATAAGAGGATCGTCGTTGTTGATGATTCGATCGTTCGCGGCACAACATCGAAGTCTCTTGTGAAGCTCATCCGCGAAGCACAGCCGAAAGAGATCCACTTGCGTATCACTTCACCGCCGATAACGCACCCCTGCAAATATGGAATGGATTTCCCAAGCAGGAAAGAGTTGATCGCGAACGACCATGGCTCCGATGTAACGAAGATCGGTGAATCGCTTGGGGTGGAAACGCTTGCGTATCTCTCGGTCGAGAAATTGCTTGAAAGCGTGCCTCATCGTAATTCTAAAGGAGAAAAGATCGGGTATTGTACAGCCTGTTTTACGGGAAATTACCCTGTACCAATAGATGACATCGCTATGGTGCAAGAACACACCGACGATTAGTATAGGTTACTCTCCGTCAACCGAGAATTTATCAGTTGCTCCGACTTTCGAACCAGTGAGGCGTGAGGTATAATATCTACCGGCTTTTAATTGCTGTTGCGTCGAGTAGAGAACAGTTGGGTTTGTTTCTGAGCGAACGTAGATCATATGTGACCCTGCCTTTACAAGTACATAGTTGCGAAGTTCTGTGAATGTAACCGATGAAGGGAAAATCGGTGTTCCGTTGGGGTCATCAATATAGATATTGACGGAGGGAGATGGTTGAGGATAATCCGGCAGTGCATTGATGAATCGGAAATAGCATGAGTCAGCAGGGGGCGGAGTATTCTTTGCCGAATCGATCGCGAAGAATTTATAGAGTCCGCTCGAACCACCTTCTACTACCTCAAACAGCGCAATGGTCACGAGCGAATTCGGCAGGAGCGAATCGGCAGGTACGGTTATACTATCAAGGGTAGAGGTTGTGCCTACGAAATAGGTAGCGTAAAGTTTGAATGGTTGTTTATTGTATGTTGGGACGTAATACGGGAGCATGAAGTATGATGCTTCGGAAAAAAAATTGCCCGATGCTGTCGTAATAATAGAAGTATTACCCGATACGAGCATGGAGACAAAGCGAAGCCAGCGTGCACCACCAAGCGTATCAGTAACGGTATCTTTGCGGATAACAGTGTCACTATCGTGAACGGTGACTTCCTCAACAGTATGGGCGCAACCATAGAACGAGCTGACGATCATCGGCGTGAATAGAATGAGCAGCGCGCAAATGATCACTGCACGAGAAGCCTGCTTACGTCTGCGATGTGTGCTCGGAGAATTCATCCTACTATATATAATGATTTTTTAGCCATTCGGTTTCACCGAAAATGCACATATTCTCTTACACGAAGTTACGAAGGTTTTCCACGCTGTGGACAAATTTGGGGAAATGTGGAAAAGGTGAGGGTATGCTGTTTTTAGCAAAACGGCAGTCGCGTATTCCGTTCTATGTTGATGTCTTAGACGATGCGCTAAGGCTAGAGTCTCCTATTACAATGACTTTATACTTCGGCTAAACTCCTTGTCACTAATTTCCACTGCACTTGTTTTACTACTTTCCATAACAGAAATGCTCCATGGCGAAACTGCGTAAAGAGAAATTTGAGACTAGCTCGGGTATTCCGATCGACCGTATCTATGGCACGGGGGATGCAGGGGAATTCCCTTATAGTCGCGGTGTCTATCCGGAAATGTATCGTGCTCGGTTCTGGACGATGCGTCAATATGCAGGCTTCGGAAGTGCGGCAGAATCGAACAAACGATACAAGTATCTGCTTGAGAGTGGTACGACGGGACTTTCTGTTGCCTTTGATCTCCCGACGCAAATTGGTTACGACTCCGATCATTCTATGGCATCCGGCGAAGTGGGCAGAGTTGGTGTGCCGATAGATTCACTTGAAGATTTTGATATCCTCTTTGACGGCATCGAGTTTGAGAAGATCTCAACTTCGATGACGATCAACGCGACAGCATCTATCCTACTCGCTCTTTACGTTGCCAAAGCAAAAAAGCAAGGTGCTGATCTCAAGAAGATCACGGGGACGATACAGAACGATATTCTCAAAGAATATGCGGCGCGTGGGACGTATATCTACCCGCCCGCTCCTTCGATGCGTATTATCACGGACATTTTTTCATGGTGCAGTAAAGAGTTACCGCAATGGAATACGATCTCGATAAGCGGCTATCATATCAGAGAAGCAGGGGCAACAGCCGTTGAGGAGATCGCATTTACACTTGCTAATGGTATTGCCTATGTGAAAGCAGCAGTGGAAGCAGGGCTTGATGTTGATGAATTCGCTCCAAGGCTTTCTTTCTTTTTCAATTCACATTCAAATTTTTTTGAGGAGATCGCTAAATTCCGCGCCGCACGAAAACTCTGGGCGCAATTGATGCAAGAACGCTTTGCCCCCAAGAAAGCGGACTCGTTAAAGCTTCGTTTTCATGCACAAACTGCCGGCTCGACTCTTACGGCACAGCAGATAGAGAATAACATTGTCCGCACGACGATCGAAGCGATGGCGGCTGTCTTAGGTGGTACGCAATCACTGCATACCAATTCCAAAGATGAAGCTCTTGCATTGCCGACAGAAGATGCGGCACGCACGGCACTTCGCACCCAACAAGTCATTGCCTACGAAAGCGGAATTGCCGATACTGTTGATCCTCTTGCCGGAAGTTATTTTGTTGAATACTTGACGGATGAACTTTGCAAGAAAAGTCTTCTGCTTATCAATGAGATAGATTCACTCGGCGGTGCGGTGAAGGCGATCGAAGCACAGTTCTTTCAAGATCGTATCGCTAATAGTGCATTCGAAGCACAGAAGCGCATTGATGCAAAACAGGATATTGTTGTCGGAGTGAATGAGTTTATTATTCCCGAAGAAGTTGAGCCAAAATTATTAAAGATCGACCCGAAGCTCGAAGCAGAACAAATTGAGAGGCTAAAGTCACTTCGTGAGCGACGAGATTCCGTAAAAGCAGATGCTTCACTTGAAGCAATTAAGACTGCCGCACGAGGAACAGAGAACCTGATGCCCTACATTCTCACAGCCGTCGAAAGCTATGCCACACTCGGTGAGATCGCGACAGCTATGCGCGATGTGTTCGGGGAGTATCAGGGGTAAGGGAAATCTGAACTACTAACTATTCTCCTCGCACCAACACAAACTTTGATTCACGTGCCGGGACATCTTCGCCGTTGTCGTTTTTACCTGTGATGTGATAGATGTATATGCCGCTTGCAAGTGGCTGGCCGAGTTCATCTCGAAGATCCCATTCCACGCCACCGTTTCGCTCTGTCGTTTTGATGCGTCGGAGAAAACGCTGATTTGTAGAATAAATACTGATCTCGGCTTCGGCTGTCAAACGAGCAAAGGTAACTTTTTCATCACGCTCATGAACGGGATTTGGATAGACCATGATATGCTCTAAATTTGGCTCTGTGAGCGTTACTCCTGCACAATTTCCTTCTGTTGCATTGAGCAAGATATTATCAACGTTCGCAATATCCTTCGCACAGAGAACAAATGCTTTGCCAAGTGCGACGATGTCCTGATTTCCCGCAAGAGTGATAATGACAGAATTCACATTCGACAGATCTCTCTTAATAGAAAGCAGCGTCCCGTAAGGGCTTAGTGTATAGTGCGAAACATCAAGAGCGTTGTCTGATGGTTTGCTGTTAAATTCAACGACGATCTGCGTTGAGCTTTCAAACCTCCATCGTACAATATAGAACTGACCGTTTTCTTTCGTCGCGCTTACCCATTGTATCTGTTTTGTTGTATCCAATGGTGAATTCCACTTATCACGCAGAGCAAAGGAGCGTAGAGCAATAGAATGGACTCCGTCAGGCAGG
>JBKJHR010000034.1:0-3234 GCA_046598695.1 Kapaibacterium sp. (SeqCode) | reverse complement strand
AGTAGGTTGCAGCACCCAGTGCTATATTAAATGTCATAACGGAATCTGTTCCCCCGCGTAAAAAGAGTAACTTCCTTAATGGAATGGGATTCGTTGTCAATAAGTTCGCCGTCTGATGAGCGAAGCCCCATTGAAATGCTTGTGCAACTGCCAACATATCATCCGTGTGCAGTGTCGAACAATTGGGGGCTCCGTTAATACTAAAAGGACTTGCTATCCAACTCGGCGCACCAATAAAATTCGTACTGCGAGTAAAAAAACCTTGTATTCCGCCGAGCGTTACATTTGCGATAAGCATGCGAGGATCCATAGGCTCCTGCACGGGCATATCATACCATGATTGAACTGAGTTATTCATAGAGTTAGAGTTTTTTGAAGTTGATGAAAATTGTTGTGAAGAACGTGAATTTGTTTTTGTACCACCGCATCCTGAGCATCCTCCATTACTTGACGGAGAGCTACCGTTTGAATTGGAAGTCGGTCTAGGAATAGAAGGCATAGGTGGATAACTAGGCGGATTCGTATTTGGAAAGCCACCGACAATATCTGGCGGCATTCCGAGGTCTTGTATGTATGAGGGCATTATTGCTCCTTACGAAAATGGAAGTGAATGAATAGTTTTTCTCTTTCCTGCTTTAAAAACGCCTGAGGCACACCAAAGTTACACCACATAATGAAGATTTATTGAAAAATCTTTGGCATAATATTTGCTTAGATTGTAAGAATCTATTTTCATTCTTTTATCTGATAATTTTTCTCCTATTAACACCGCTTTTGTTCGGGATAGAAACCCGAACTACTATGTGTTGCTATGAAATACCGTGCTACATTTCATCCTTTTGCCTTCATCCTTCATCCTTCCCCCAAAAAAGCCGTATTTTTGCAGGATAATTTATGGACATACTACTTCAGCCGTCGTATAAGATTCGTCTGCCGCTTTTCGAGGGACCTCTCGATCTGCTGCTGTTCTTCATTAAGCGCGATGAACTCGATATTGATAATATCCCCATTCATCACATCACGAAGGAATTCCTTGAGTATCTGCGCCTTATGCAGTCGCTTGATCTTGAGGTAGCGGGCGAGTTTATCGTCGTCGCTGCTGAGCTATGCCAGATCAAAGCGAAGATGCTGCTGCCGCGTGAGGAAGTCACGGCTGAGGGAATGCTCGAAGAGGATGATCCGCGTGCCGATCTTATCCGCCGCCTCATCGAGTATCGCCGTTTCAAGGAAATGAGCCAAGAGCTTGGGCAGATGAATGAAGAAGCGCGTAAAGTATTCTATCGGCAGTATTTCAAATCTGACGACCACACCACAACCATCGAAGAGGAAGAGGAGAATCAGCTCGGCAACGTAACGCTCTTCCATTTGCTCGGTGCGTTCAAGAAGGCAATGATCCGCGCACCGCTCATTAAGCGGTCGCATGATGTGGAGATGATCCCCGTCACAGTTGAGGAGCAATCCGAATACATCTTGGATATTGTTGCGATGCGTGGCGAGATGAACTTCATCGAGCTTTTCGCAGGATATATTACTTCCGACGACATTGACGAACTTCCGACATCCGTCAGACTGCGTATCGTTGTGACGTTTGTCGCTTTGCTCGAGCTTGTCCGCAGCCAATTAATTGCGCTGAGACAGCACGAATCATTCGATGAGATAATCCTGTTTAAGCCCTGATGAATCACGACCCCATCAAACCAGTCATCGTTGTACCGCCTCCTGAGACGCGGACAGCAGATATGCGCCTTATTTGGCGCTGTACGAATTGCGGATTTATTTTTCCGCAACATGCCGAAATACCGGAGAATTGCCCGAATTGCGGCGCACATAAAGAATTGTACGAACAGGTAAACGAAGATTAAGCATTCATGAAAGTAGATTACCATAATCCCGAGTCGCTCACTGATATTTGCGAAGCACTCATCTTTGCAAGCGATGAACCGCTTTCTCCGCTGGAGCTTCGTGCCCTCATCTTAGGCGAACAAGCTGCGCCAAAGGCAACAGCCGAGGCATCGCCGAATGAGCCTGCTGATGACGAAGCAATTGATTCGCCCGTCAAAGGCAAGCGCAAGCCGCCGCTCGATCTTGCTGTGCTCAGGCAAGCGATCGAAATTCTTAATACGCGTTATGATGAGACGAAGGCGTCCTTCCGCATCATCGAGATCGCCGGGGGATTCCAATTCGCAACACGCTCGGAGTATGCAGCGTATGTTTCGCGCCTTTATAAGGAGCGTTCGCGCCGTCGCCTATCGAGTGCGGCACTCGAAACACTTGCGATCATCGCATACAAGCAACCAGTCTCAAAAGCTGATGTGGAAAATATCCGCGGAGTGAATTGCGATGAAGTCATCAAATCACTTCTCGAAAAAAATCTTATTACGATCACGGGCAGGGCGGAATCTGTCGGCAGACCACTGCTGTACGGCACGACGGATGATTTCCTCCGCCATTTCGGATTACCTTCGATGAAAGATCTTCCGAAGCCGCGTGAGATCGAAGAAATGCTGAAAGACGAAACCATCAAGGCGACAACCCTTGAAGAAGCGGCGATCGAGTACGAAGCCGAAGACGACGACAGCATCACCGTTGATGAACTTATCGCAGTTGCAAAAGAAGAAGAAAGCCATGGCAAAACAAATAGTCCTCAAGAAGTCCCCGAGCCCGAAGAGCAAACCGCTTAGTGCGCCCAAGAGCAAAGCCCCTGCCGCAAAGGCTTTGGCAGAGCCAATAGAAAAGAAAGCTCCGCGCAAAAACCCGGAGCGGCATTTTGGTGCGAAAAAAGTAATAACGACCAAACCGAAGGAGACGACGGTCGAAAAGGTCAGGTTGAATCGCTTCATTGCAGCTTCTGGTGTTACAAGCCGCCGCAAAGCAGATGAGTTGATCTTGCAAGGCAAAGTAAAGGTCAATGGCAAGACCGTAATTGATTTTGTGCAAGTAAATCCGTTTCTCGATCAGGTGGTCTTGGATGGTAAAGTGATCTCGATGAGCCAGAAGTTCATCTATCTTTTGCTCAACAAACCGAAGGATACGATCTCCACATCGAAAGATGAGATCGGCAGAACAACCGTTCTTGATTACGTCACGACGAACGAACGCGTCTATCCCGTCGGCAGATTAGATCGGAATACGACAGGTGTTCTTCTTTTGACCAATGATGGCGAACTCACACAACGCTTGACGCATCCGAAGTACGGCATCGAGCGCATCTATCACGTCACACTTGATAATCCG
>JBKJHR010000249.1:0-7104 GCA_046598695.1 Kapaibacterium sp. (SeqCode) | reverse complement strand
ATTCTATATTTGGAAGTATTCCGATTTTGAAGAGATTCTAGGCAAAGAGCAAGCAGAGATCTATGCCTACTACTCAGGAGCAAGTGAAAAAGGAAATTGGGAAGAGGA
Source organism: Kapaibacterium sp. (SeqCode) (assembly GCA_046598695.1). Classification (GTDB taxonomy): domain Bacteria; phylum Bacteroidota; class Ignavibacteria; order Palsa-1295; family Palsa-1295; genus JBKJHR01. The sequence goes on along the minus strand of JBKJHR010000249.1, from coordinate 6,996 downwards.
AAAGAATGTCCTTTTCATAAATCAATCACCTCAGGATACAGCGAAGAAATTTCAGAAGGAGGAGAAAGAGGTGGCTGATATCATTACTTCTTCAAATGACTTGCTTTTTCAGGCACGAGCAAAACGTATTCGTCCGCATCTCGACGATAAAATTCTTGCATCATGGAATGGTTTGATGATCGGTGCAATGGCGCGAGCAGGTGATATTCTAAGTGAAGGTCGTTACATCTCAGCAGCAAAAAAAGCGGCTGACTTTATTTGGAATACGCTCTTTATCAATACGGGCAAAGCGCTCCTTCATCGCTGGCGTGATGGGGAGTCACGTTTTGATGCGACACTTGATAGTTACGCTTTCCTCATCAAAGGACTGCTTGAATATGCTGAGGCTTCTTTGGACAATTCCTACATTGCAAAAGCATTAACATTGCAGAATGAACAAGACACGTATCTCTATGACACTACGAATGGTGGCTACTTCACGAGTAGAGAGTCAAGTGACATCATCGTTCGCACGAAAAACACGTATGATGGAGCCGAACCAAGTGGCAATAGTATTAGTGTGATGAATTTGCTAAAACTCTATACGATCACGGGTGACGCATCCTTCAAAGAAAAAGCGCAAAAGACAATCTACTCATTTGCGAAACAACTTGAAAGTTATCCATATACAATGCCGGAGATGGTTGCTGGATTAATGGCTTTTGAAAATCCTTTGGCAGAGTTTGTCTTTGCTGGTGATATAACGCAACCTGAATATGCGAAGATGCGTCGGGAAATTGCGAATCAGTATATTCCAAGTAAAGTAATATTTCATGCAGAGAGTGAGAATACAATGGTCAATGAATTTTCAAAGACTTTAATTGCAAAAGGTAGTAAACTCACTGTGTATCATTGTCACGATGGTGCTTGTGAATTACCGATCACAGAAGCAGGTCAATTTAAAATGCTCCTTGAGCAGATCGCTACTGTGTATCTTCCGTAAATTTACCGAAAATAATACGCAACAATTGGATAAACCTCATATAACGATCTATACTGATGGAGCCTGTTCCGGTAATCCCGGTCCCGGTGGATACGGCGTTGTTCTTCTTGATGATGCAGGAAGACGAAAAGAGCTTTCAGAGGGATTCAGAAAAACGACGAATAATCGTATGGAGCTTCGTGCCGTGATCGTTGGGCTAGAGTCGCTCACCAAGCCCTGTAAAGTTACCCTCATTACCGACTCGCAATATGTAGTGAATGCAATTGAGAAGAAATGGCTTGTGAATTGGCAAAAGCGTGGATGGCGCAAAGCAGATAAACAGCCAGTACTCAACATAGATCTGTGGATGCGACTCTTGCCACAACTCGAATTACATTCCATTAAGTTTGAATGGACTCGCGGACATAGCGGCAACGTTGAAAATGAACGCTGCGATGTCCTTGCAGTTACGGCATCTAAAGGACCTGATTTACTCGAAGATAGACCAACCGAATGATCGTTCGCTTCATTGTAGGAGTTCTTTTCCTTATACTCGCTATTGTTAGCGGAAGTCTCCTCTTTGGCATTTATAATAATAATCGTTCGCTTCCTCAAGATTCTGGTGAGATAAAAGTCGAGGGACTTAAGCACGCGATCTCCATTAGCCGCGATAGTTTTGACATCCCCCACATCGAAGCAGAAACAGATGAAGATGCCTACTATGCGCTTGGGTTTGTCCATGCTCAAGAGCGGATGTCACAAATGGATATGACACGCCGCATCGGTCAAGGAAGACTTAGTGAATTGCTTGGTGAGAGGACTCTACTCTTAGATAAATGGTCACATACATTCGGCTTCAAACGCATCGCAGAGGAAATGTGGCAAGCATCTTCCCCATCAACCAAGAAAGATCTTACGGCTTATGCGAATGGTGTGAATGCCTATATCAAATCACATATAGGTAAGTTTGGTTTTGAGTTTGATGCTTTGCACTATGAGCCAGATCTATGGAAACCTCAAGATTGCCTTATTATAGGCAGATTGCTCAGCTGGGAGATGAATTTTAGTTATTGGACTGATGCTGCATTCAGCGACATTGCTCTGAAGCTCGACCCAGAAAGACTTCATGCACTCATGCCTAACTATGATGGACCGACTGTGCTTGAAGGGAATGTCGCTTCACGTCCATCATTTTACACTGCTCCGAAAATTGATACGAGTATTCATGACTCTCTCAAAACCCAACCGACTTCGGATTCAGATACATCACATAGAACATCATTATCACACGAGAGTAAATTCGATCTTGCCGGGTTACTTGGAATAAATCTTGGTGCTGGAGGTGGATCGAATTCCTTTGTCATCAGTCCGAAACGAACAACAAGTGGTGGTGCAATGCTCGAAAGCGACATACACCTTGCACTTAGCTCGCCCGCACGTTTTCACTTTGCCCATATCAAAAGCAAAGAAGGTTTGAATGTTGCTGGCTTTTGTGTGCCAGGTTTGCCGATCTTTGTCAGTGGACGGAATGAAAACCTCAGCTGGGGCGTGACAAACGGGATGACCGACGAAACTGACTACTTCACTCTGACCCCAGAAGCAAATGGTTATCGCACACCATCTGGGGTGAAGCAATTTAGAATGATCGTAGAGAACATCATCGTCAAATCTGATAATGTTGACGAACCGAAAAGAGTTATCCCATTTACGATTAAGCTCTCTGAATATGGACCGATCGTCAATGACATCTCGACCTTCGAGCTTGGAAAATTTTTTCTTAATAACTCAAAGCGTGTCGTCGCCCCAAGATCAGAGACCGTACTTGGCAAGAATGAAGTTGTTGCGTGTATGTGGAATGGCTCAAAGGTGACCGGAGATGAGATCGGCTGTTTCTTTGCTTTACACAAAGCATCAAATGCAATGGATCATTCGATGATGAATTCATTTGCTACGCCATGCTTAAATCTTTGTCTTGCCGACAAAAAAGGGAATATCAGTTTCCAAATGATAGGTCGTCTACCTCGTCGCACGGGTGATGAAGAGCGAGTTCTCCTTGCGCGCAAGGCTGACGAACCGAACGATGCGTGGATGGAAGACCTCACAACAGCAACACTTCCTTCTCTCTCCAATCCCGAAGAAGGTTTTATCGTCAGTGCAAATAATCCTTCGACAGTTACTCGTACCTTCCCTCACTCCAATAACTGGGAGCCTTCGGGCAGGTCAGAGCGATTGCGCCAGCTATTGAAATTCTACCCAAAAGTAGATCTTGCTCGTATCAAACAGATCATGACGGATGTGACAAGTCCTTTTGAAAAGAATATTCTCTGCGGGAACATCCTTCGCGTTATGCGTGCAAAACACAATGATTCAACTGTGACCCACAACAAGGTAACTGAAGAAGCATTAGAGTATTTGGAAAATTGGGATGGACTTCAATCCGAAACAGATGTCCCTACGACGATCTGTAATATGTTCCTTCTTCGTCTTTGTGTAGATGCACTGAGCGACGAACTTGGGCCGGAGCTATTCAATGAATATCTCTATATAAACAACGTCCCCGTTCGCACAATGTCCAATATGCTCCGTGACGAGAATAATATTCTTTGGGATGATATTCGCTCACCGCAGCGTGAAACACGCGATACCATTATTCGTTGGGCATTTATGGATGCAATGCGAGAACTGACAAAAATGCTTGGCAATGATACTCGCGGGTGGAATTGGGGAAAGCTACATTCATTGACATATAAGCATCCCTTCTCTCGCGAGGCAGAGATCGTTGGTAAGAAAGCAGACATCAAATCGGGATATGCTGCGGGTGGATTGACGACCGTCGTTCAAACAAGTTATTCTTTTTGGAAACCCTTCGAGCAAAGAGTTGGTCCCTCTATGCGGATGGTTGCTGATATGAAAACGAACATCCTCTATGCTGCCTTACCAACTGGCAATTCTGGAAATATCTTTAGCCCACATTACGGCGATATGGCTGCACTCTTCAAACGAGGCGAGCTTATCCCTGTATCTCTCGTTTCCCATAATGATTCTTGGAAAACTCTCAAGCTCATTCCGAAGGAATAAACGCGCCTTCATTCTTGTTTTGATATTGTAATAATAATCAATTTCCTAGATACGTATGAAAATATATAAGGTATTTCTACTTGCATCGGTTTTCTCATTGTACGTTCTTTTTGTTGCTTGCGCAAAAACTGATGCGCCAAAACCCAATGAAAATCTTGTAACCGCAACTGTCGCTCTCCCAACAGCGAAATGCGCGACATGCAAGACAACTATCACTGCTGCGGTCAAAGGACAAGCAGGAGTTACAGAGGTCAAAGTAAGCGGCGAATCACCGGCAATCACGGCAGTTATCTCGTATGATAAGACAAAGACCGATGAAAACAGCATCTTCCAAATGATCTCTAAAGCAGGTTACGACGCAGGTGGTATCAAGCGTGATGAAAAGGCGTACGAAGGATTAGAGGAGTGCTGTAAATAACTTGATACGTATAGATATTATCTCTGCGGTTGCACCGCTTCTTGAAAGTCCTCTCAACGAGAGCATTATCAAACGTGCTCGCGAAAACGGACTTGTAGAAGTTGTCATTCATAATCTTCGAGACTATGGACTTGGCAAGTACAAGCAAATAGACGACGACCCCTTTGGCGGAGGAGCGGGAATGGTAATTCGCCCAGAACCGGTGTTCACGCTTATCCGAGAATTACAAGCAGAGCGCACCTATGATGAGATCATCTTTATGACGCCTGATGGTGTTCAATTTAAGCAAGATATCGCTAATGAACTCTCATTAAAGAGCAATCTTCTCATTCTTTGCGGTAGATATAAGGGGATCGACGAGAGAATTCGTACTCTCATCACAAAGGAGATTTCCATAGGTGATTATGTACTAACTGGGGGCGAACTTCCGGCTCTTGTCGTGATTGATTGTATCGTCAGACTCCTGCCTGGTGCGATACATGATAGCGAAAGCGCAATGCTTGATTCATTCCAGACCGGATTACTTGACGCGCCTCTTTATACACGTCCTGCTGATTTTGAAGGGATGAAAGTACCGGAAATTCTTCAATCGGGAGACCATGAGAAAATCCGGAAATGGCGGAATGATGAAGCCACTCGGCGCACACAAGAGAGACGACCCGATCTTTTGCAGTAGGCAGGCTTTTTAGCCCTGCACAAAAAAAAAGCACGGGTTATTCACCCGTGCTACCCACATTATTCCTTTTTCTTGATCGCTTGCATCAAATCTCTGACAAGGCTAACGCCTTTGAAGATCGTGCCGAATACACCGGTAGAAATTCCACGTGCGGCTGTGAGCGGTCCTTGGATCGTACCAACGACATTATCTTTAATGCGTTCTACATCATCAATTGCGCCCCGTGCTACATCAAGTGCGTCATCTACAACTTCGTATATCCCATCAACACGGGATGCCAAGCCTTCACTTATTGAAGCGACATGTTGTGTGATATCGGCAACATTATCAATGATGGGAAGCATGTGCAACCGCAGTTGCGATACATCACTCGTGATCTGATCGAGATCCTTCTTCGCTTCTTGCATCAAGTGTTGTGATTCGTGCAAAAGCATGTCCACTTTCCCAAGCGTACCGACACCACGGATGATCAGTACGATCAACGCAATAAGCGTGATACTCGCTATAATATAAAGAGCAATATCCACAGTTTTTAAGTAAAAGATTTAAGAAGTAACGCGAGACCGTGCATCCTGAATGATGAGGTCGGCTTCATGGATAAGGTTTTTCGCTTTTGAAAGAGCATCCTGTACGACCTGATCGCCAAGCTCTTTGCCTTCGTTGATCATCTCTTCAACTGTCCCTGTGACGTTGCCAACGGCAGAACGAAAGCGACCAGAAAGATCGCCGACTTTCGAGGCAATGTCTTCACGAAGCTCTGTACCTTTTTTCGGTGCATAAAGCAGTGCAAGTGCCGCACCTATTGCTCCACCCACTACTGCACCAATGATAAATGTCTGTGCTGAATTATTATTGCGTTCCATGTTTACTATGTACGTTTAAAATTGTGAGCGTGTAGAGAGTCACGTTATTACAACCAATGTTCAATTTGCTAACCGCCAACACCAATTGAAAGTGCCCTACATATTCGTTGCACTATATTTGGCTTGTTATTCCTATACGGAAACCTTCAAAAGCTGGTACAAAGCGGCAAATGCCACCACTACAATTGATACCACCTCGCTCTGCTCCGTAACTTGTAAGGATCGTATGTGATGAGCCAATACGGAAACTTACAAATGCTTGAGGCCAAATGTGACGTTGTTTCTCGTAGTAGTTTGAAAAATCGAACGTCCCACCAAAAGTAACAAGTGGGTTGAATGAATACTGTGCTGTAAAAAGTAGGTTACTGATCTTATGGTCGTTTGAATGACGCTCTGTTGCATAGAGATCTTGAACTTCGAGGATGGCGAGAATGCTCTGATTTTTTGTTGTTGCATATTGTACTTTTGCTCCAACAGTCGTGCTTCTCTTTTCATCTGCCTCTGCACCGCTATATGCGATCACGTCACTTCGGCGATGAGCAAAGAGCTTTATATAGTTTAAGTCACCAAGCTCATATTCCACTTCACCGAACACCTCCCAAAATGGGTAATAAGAAGGGTCTTTCAATTCTGGAAAAGAAGATATAGCCCCCTTTGCGACAAAGAGATCGTTCGTATCCAAGACATCGCTATATCCATTGTGCCTACTCGAAGCTGCTGCGTTAAGTGTTATTGTAAAATCAGGAATTGCCGTAATATTTGCTTCAACCTGAAAACCTACTTCATCGTCGAAGTTTACAGCATGAGTGGTGCGGGTAATCGTCGTATATGTAAATTCTTTATACACTTCTGGCGGACTCGTGATAGGTAGTTTTCCCAAATATGTATCGTTCGGTGCCTTCGGATTATGCGCGTAATACTGGTAGTTCTTATACTCAGCAGTGATGCCAAAGGTCTCACTCGAATACGAAAGCGAGCCATACATTGCCTTCACTCTTTG
>JBKJHR010000200.1:0-13043 GCA_046598695.1 Kapaibacterium sp. (SeqCode) | reverse complement strand
CCTCTGCCGATCAAGAGCAATCGCGAAGGTTTGGCAGTATTATATGTCTCACTATAGGCAACAACAGGGTCAGCTCCTTTATCAATGAGGTCAGCTGCGATGCGAAATGTTTCGGATTTGGTGCGAGGGAAACGGAAGCTCCCGGTATCAGTCATGATTGCAACATACAATGCCAATGCTGCATTTTGCGAGATAGATCCGCCTAACACAGAGATAGATGCAGTTACAAGACGGTAGATCAATTCACCTGTAGATGTAGCATCGGTATCAATAAACCGATACTTTGCAAAGTCTTTTGGCTCAAGGTGGTGGTCAATAAGAACCGGATATTTATGCTCATTCAACAACCCCTCGAGTGATTTCGAGCGTGAGGGATCATTGGTATCAACCAAGAAAAATACATCGCAAGAGTGGATGATTGTGCTATCTTTTTCGGCATCAAAGACCTTAATGGTCTTATCTGCATCGAGGAAATAGTAATTTTCTGGTGTTTCGGAGTGGTTGAATATATGGACTGTCTTGCCAATCGAGCGTAGCCACTCAGCAAAGCCAATTTCCGAGCCAATCGCATCTCCGTCAGGTTTGACGTGCGTCGTAATGGCAAAAGAGGAGTTCTCTTTGATGATCTTATGAAAGTCTGTGATCTGGAAATCGAGGGTGTCGTTGGCCATAATGGTTTATTTAGCGCGGAAAACAGCATTGGTGTATCTGAAGTTCGTAATAATTCGGTAATGCGATTATTTATCAATAGCTTGTCACAGAAGAAATTCCTTCAATGCTATTCGTGTTACAGTTTGGCATATTTTTTGCAACATTCTAACGAATAGCACGATAGAATAAGAACGCTACAAATAATGAACAAATTTTTCATCAAACGTACTTTTAGCCTCGGAATTGCACTCTTTTGTGCATCACTCGCTCTTTTGACCACAAGCGGGTATGCACAGACTGAAAGCAAGGAGATCAAGCACGCCCTTGATCTGATTGAACTCGGCAATCCGGAGGAGGCGATCAGTGCCATGAAGCAACTGAGCGCAAGTCAACCCAAGAGCCATGAAGCTCTTGCCGCTCTTGCTATTGCGCAGATCAGTGCAGGAATGGTAGCTGATGCAGAAAAGAATGTGGCAAGTGCATACGATATGGAGCGCAAGAACGTCCTTGTCAGGAATGCACGCGGAATGCTCCTCGGCAAGCAAGGTAAGAAAGAAGATGCGATAAAGGAATTTCGTCAGGCGATAAAATATGAAGAAAAGGATATTTATTCCTATTTGAGTCTTTCGAGATATTATCTCACTCTTGACTCCCTCAAAGCTGCTGAGATCATGCTCTATCGGGCACAAGCTGTTGCGCCGAACGATGTACGTCCATATCTTGGGCTTGCCGAACTCTACGAAAAACAGCGCGTCTACGATCTCGCCATAAAGCAATATGAGGATGCAAAGAAACTCAACGCTACTGACGTAACCGTTATTGCAAAGTTGGCTCAGCTTTACTCACGTACCAGAAAATATAGCGAATCCGCAAACGAGTGGATCAAGTTGACTCGCATTGATTCAACGTATGCCCAAGCCTATTATGAGATCGGTTACTTATTCCTCATCGGAGAACAATACCCGAAAGCAGTCGCCTACGCTGAGAAATTCTTGACGTTCAAGCCTGATGATATAAAAGGCAATTGGCTTGCCGCCCGTGCATTATCTGAAAGCAATCAATATGCAAAAGCACTTCCATTCCTTGAAGTAGCTGCAAAGAACGACTCTCTACGCCCCTATACAGAGCTATTCCGTGCAAGAGCATACTTTGCTTCACGAGATTTTGTGAAGGCAAATGGAATTTTCGCTGGAGCAAAGTCCCTTGACCCTAACGATCAATACTATTACGGTATATCGCTCATCTCTGCAGGTGACACGCTTGGCGGATTGGAGAAATGGAAAACTTCGCTCGTGGGTGATACCATTCGTTCTGAAGCAAATAAACAGAAATTGCGTGACCAGATCGTTGGGATGTATCGTGCAATTAAGAAGGATGCTTTCGCTGCTGATTATCTCATGACATTAGCCGCTGAGAGCAAAAGGCCAGAAGATTACATCAAGGCAGGACAAATTTATGTGAGCGCAGGAAAAGAAACTGAGGCAACAGCCGCTTTCAATAAAGCTCTCGAAATTAATCCCTCGTCGGTAAATGCAATGATCGGCTTAGCTGATCTGACTATGAAGGATGAAACAAAAACGGCTCAAGCCGCTGAAATGGTAGATAAAGTTGCGGCAATAGCAAAAACTCCTGAGGAGAAGGAAGCTGTTGGCAATGTCTATGCTCGATTGGGACAGGCATATACTAAGCAGAAGAATTTTGCAAAAGCTATTGAACCGCTCAATACTTCATTGAAATTCTTGACTCCGAAGTCACAGTATTATTGCATCGTGAATCTCTTCATCGCTTCTGCACAGATACAGTTGAAACAGACTGATAAAGCCCGTGAGCCATTGAAGAAGGTTTTGGATATGTGCCCTGATAATAAAGACGCGAAGGAATTGCAGAAGTACCTTGAAAGCCTCAAAGCAGCTCCGGCTGCACCCAAAAAAGGGAAGTAACCTACAATTAGATTAATCACAGAGAGCGGCACAGAGTTGCCGCTCTTTGTGTTTTGACACAATGCCCATCCCAATTGTACAAAAAGGCTTAGACCTTTTAAATCGTGTCGGCAGACTTGCGCAGTTCGGAGGCAAATTCTTCCGTGAGGTATGGCGTCCTCCATACGAGACAAAAGAGCTGATCAAGCAGACGTTTGAAGTTGGTGTTCGCTCATTTCCGCTTGTTGCTGTGGTTGCAATTGTTATTGGTGCAGTGCTCACGATGCAAAGCCGCCCGACGATGATCAAATTTGGCGCGGAAGCATTCGTCCCAGCGATGGTCGCAGTTAGTGTTCTCCGCGAGCTTTCTCCCGTACTTATTTCCGTAATCGTTGCAGGGAGAGTTGCTGCAGGTATTGGTGCAGAACTTGGCTCAATGCGCGTAACTGAGCAGATTGACGCGATGGAAGTTGCGGCTCTCGATCCTTTTAAGTATCTTGTCAGTACCCGCGTCCTAGCCTGCATGATCGCGCTGCCTGTGCTTACGGTCTTTGGTGATTTTCTCGCACTCTTTGGAGCATTTGCAGTACAAACCATCGAAGCCGGGATGAGCGGACGTTTATTCTTCAACAGCGTTATGTCGAGCGTATCGTTCGTGGATTTTGTCCCGGGTATCTTAAAAACCATCGGTTTTGGATTTATTATTGGCCTTGTGGGTTGTTTCGAAGGATTCAACTCAAAAGGTGGCACAGAGGGAGTAGGTAAGTCGGCAACAGACGCGGTGGTTGTTAGCTCACTCCTCATCCTGATCGCCGATGTTCTTGCCGTAAAAGTCACCGTATTCTTTTTCGATATTGCCTAACTCCAAACCCCTACTCACCGTCGAGAATGTCTCGAAATCTTTCGGTACGCGATCCGTATTGAAAGATATCTCCTTGACTATCAATGAAGGTGAGACCCTCACCGTACTTGGTAAGAGTGGAGTGGGGAAGAGTGTACTATTAAAATTGATCGTAGGCTTATTGGAGCTTGATTCTGGTGTTATTACCTTCGAAGGCAAGGACATTTCAAAGTTGTCGGAGAAGGAAATGAATGAAATCCGGAGCGAGATCGGATTCCTTTTTCAAGGCGGCGCACTTTTTGACTCGATGACCGTTGGAGAAAATCTCAATATGGTGCTCCTAAAACACACCAAGTTAACATTTGCAGAGCGCGAGGAAAGAATCCAAAAAGCTCTTGGGCTTGTAGGATTAGCAGATAAGCTCGACGAAATGCCGTCTGAGCTGTCAGGAGGGCAAAGGAAAAGGGCAGGACTTGCACGCTCGATCATCCTCAAACCACGACTGATTCTCTACGATGAACCAACGACAGGCTTAGACCCAATAACAGCTGCTTCTATCGCTGCATTGATACTCAGCCTACAAAAGCAACTTGGGGTGGCTTCTATCGTAGTGACACACGATCTGCCAACTGCTTACACTATCAGCGATAGGGTTATTGTCTTGGAAGCCGGCGGAAAGATCTATGACGGACCCATTGATGAAATGGCATCAACAAAGCAAGAACATTTAAACGACTTTTTGGAATCTGCACATTTAGACAGAACTCGAAGAGAAAAAGTAATGAAGGAGCTGTCTAGCCTCTAAGAGTTAAGTAAATCTTCTATCTATATGAAAATAAGTAAAGTACCAGCTGCTCGTACAGCGATCTTCGTCATCGTTAGCTTCGTCCTACTCATTATAGCACTATTTGCTATTGGGAATAAACAAAAGCTCTTTAGTAGTTCCTCAGACTACTTTATTAAAATGAAGGAAATCAGCGGCTTGAAGGAAGGTGCTATAATCAACATCTCCGGTATTAATGTGGGTGCAGTGAGCAGTATCAACCTGCCCAGATTCTCCGGAGACTCTGTCGTTATTCTCATCCATGTTGTCAACAAAGCAGATAGCTTGCTTCATATTGACTCAAAAGCAGAGCTTGTCACTGAGGGTTTGGTCGGCAATAAAGCGATTTCCATCACAAGCGGGAATGTCGGTTCACCTATACTCAAACCGGGCGATACAATTAGGGGCGAATCACCAATAGACATTACTTCGATGCTCAATAATGTCTCAGGGACGATAAATGGTGTGAATTTGCTCACCACGGAGCTTACGGGGCTTTTGAAGGATATGAGATCTGGGAAAGGCGTGATGGGCAAATTACTTACAGATGAATCCCTCTATACAGATATTCACGCTTCGTTAAGAGGCATAAATGCACTTATTGGAAATCTCGCCAAGGCCACATCATCGCTCACAACGAACCTAAACACCTCTACGCAAGAACTAACCTTAACAATATCAGAAGTAAAGAAACTCGTTACTCAGCTCAATGCTGGTAACGGTACCGTCGGCAAGCTATTGACCGATGACGGAATTTACAGAGAGATCGAAGGTACGAGCCGTGCATTAAAAGAGATGATCCTTGATCTCAAAGATGTGTCGTCCAAACTTGCACGAGCTGCTGGAAATGGTGTTGAAGTGACAGAAGCATTAAAACATAATTTCCTAGTGAGAGACTATTTTGAGCAACGCGGATATTGGGATGCGGCAGATTTCGAGAGGTCAGTAGAATCGAAGCTGGACTCATTGCGCAAACTGCAACGCCAACTTGACCAAATTAAGAGATAGGCGTAATCACCCTATAAGATACATTATGTAAAGTTGCAGCACCACAAACTATGCCGTAGTTATTTCAAGCAATACTGCGCCCTTCTCGACGCTTGCAGCTTCTATTGCGTTGATCTTCACGACAACGCCAGCCGAAGATGATACGATGACATTCTCCATCTTCATCGCTTCTAAAACCATCAGTTGTGAGCCTTTTTGTACCTGATCACCGATCTTCACAAAGATTGACCGCACAAGTCCCGGCATCGGAGCTTTAACTGTCATCGCTCCGCTTAAAGCCCCAGCTTTCCCTTTGATGTTCGCCTTGAATCGTTCGCGGATGATCCTTTCCCGCTCGGATTCAAGCTCTATGGTTACTCCATGAAGCTCATTGCCTGTCGAGAATGTGCCATCGGGAGACGTGAATATCTCCCGATGATCAATTATTATTGGTTCTGAATTCAAAGCTTGGAATTAGAAATAAAGGTGAGTCTGTATAAGGATAGTATTTTGTGTGAGTTCATCGATACGTTGAATTCCAGATGTGGCGGCAGGAGCATTAACTGTAGCCATTCTGAACTCAGGACGAACCTCCAAAAATCGTAGCGGAAACCACTGCGCGCCAATGGTAATCCTGTTCTTTACCTCAGTGCCTGTTACGCCTGCTGCGGACTCATCTTTATAGGTCTCATAGCGAAGTATTCCCGCCAACCCTTTGGTGATATTCACACTACCCTCAAGGGCAATTGCTGTTACAGAGGCCACATAGGAGCCGCTTCCAGGTTGGAATATATTTTCCCCCTTATCATACTCGGCAAGAAGTGTGATAGGGCCACCGCGAACACCAATATAGATTCCATTGAGTCCTACATCAACAGTATTATTGTTTTCTTCTCGTGGTCGCATATATCGAGAATAACCGATCATTGCAGAAAATGCATCTTCTATGAATTCATTCGACAGTGAGACGTTGATTGCGACTGCCCTATCTTGTCCGCCAAAGGGGAATGGAACACCTGGGGTTTCTTCGGAGCCATTATATGTACCAACTTGAATGCTCAGGCGATCAAAGAACGTTGCCCCAAGCTCAACTCCCACATCACTGTACCCTTCTGTCCAAAATAAACCTGCAGCTCCGAAACCTGACAATCCCCTATTTCCACCTTTAACGTACATTGTATGGTCATCAAACCTAACACCAAAAGATGGCAGGAATGAGCCGATCTTAATGTAGGCGTCGTTAACAATATCGTCCGATTGAATGATCTCACCTGATGAATGCACAAAGTGCAACAAGCCAAACTCCTCATTCTTGTTTGCAAGAGGATCAAACCTTGCAACAGCGTGAAGTGTACTCGTGAGGCTTGCGTCAATTTCAAATGCAAGGCTCATTGCATGAGAGCCAGAGACCTTTTTGGTTGTGTCATTTCCACGGACAATGGTCACACGGTTTTGGGAGTCAGTAACAGCTGTATATTGAGGTAATTTCGTAGAAAACGAAAGGTATTGGTTACGCATATCAAGCCCAAGGCGAATGCCATCACTTATTTGCCCACTGAATTTATCGCCACGTTTCCACATCGAAAGGACATTACTTGCAAATGCTTCACCTCCTGCTGTCCGGATGCCACCACCCGTTGGATTCGCATGACAACCGAGGCAATTCGCCTCGCCTCGCCAAAGAGCAAAACGCGGAAGTGCATAAGACGTAGATGCTGCATAGCCAACGAAAATAATGGCAATGAAAGCAATGAGAGTTTTTTTCATAATCAAAATAAAGTGTATAAGGTATAAGACACAGAATTATGCTCTGATGTTACAATCCCTTCCGAGAAAGTCTGGTTTCCGTTTCGACGACATCTTTCTGCATCTGTATTTTCAACGCCTCAAGCCCATCAAATTTTTCTTGTGAACGAATGAATGAATCAAACTCGATACTGATATTCTGCCCATAGAGATCGCCGGTGAAATCCAGCAAAAATGCTTCAACTTTTCTCACTCGTTCGGTAGTAAGTGTTGGACGCACACCAATACTTACTGCGGCTTTGTATCTACCGAATTCCGTAGTGCAGACTCCTGCATATACTCCATCCTGCGGCAACAACTTCCTCGGATCAACCTGCATATTTGCGGTCGGAAAGTTCAGTGTTCTTCCAATTTTGTCACCTTCTTCAACTACTCCTCCAATACCGTAACGTCTTCCTAAATAAGCATTCGCTTTTTCGATCTCTCCGGCAGTAATGGCATTCCGAATTTTGGTTGAGCTAATACTCACTTCCCCAACAAAGTATGGTGGAGTTTCTTCAATGTAGATATGACTCGTTGTCGCTAATTCTCGCAGATGGGTAATATCCCCTTCCCTATTTTTCCCAAAGGCATGGTTGAATCCCACGACCATTGCTTCAGTTCCGATCATAGAAATAATATACTTTTGAAAGAACTCGCTATATGGTGTGCTTGCTAACTGAGGGGTGAATTCTAAAACAATAGCTTCATCAATACCTGTCTCGGCAATTAGTGTGAGACGTTCATCGATCGTTGTTAAAAGAGAAAGCGTTGAGTTGTTGCGTCTAAGAACTTCCTGCGGATGAGGATGAAATGTCAAGACAACGGTACGCGCTATGTTCATTTCCTCTTTGAGAGCGATCAGACGCTTCAAGATTGCCTGGTGTCCGAGATGCAATCCGTCAAAACTACCGAGTGTAAGCGCGGTATGCACGGTTCTTTCAACATTCTCTATGCCCCACGTTACTTTCATGCTTGTTCCGGTATGACGAAGCGATAGAGGTCTTGAAGTTGATCGGGGGTAACAGCATCATCTACTAACAATCCTCCTGAAACTGTTCGGCGCAATGCTGATACTAAGGCGCCTATTTGTAATTTTTCACCAATATCATGTGCTAATGTGCGGATGTAAGTGCCTTTGGTACATGATACAGAAAGACGAAGATGCGGAAAAGTATAATCAAGCAAGGAAAGATCAAGGATGGTGATGCTTTTTGCCGTCATTTCTGGCGTCTTCCCTTTCCGAGCCATTTCATACACAGGTTTGCCACCTTGTTTTACAGCACTATATATAGGAGGAAATTGGAGCTGTTCACCTTCAAATGTTTTCAGAAGAGTAAGAATTTCTTCTTGAGTTGGAATACTGTCGTTATTCGTTATAACGATAGGCGTTTCAAGATCGAAGCTTGGCGAGGTTATCCCGAGGCGAAGAGTAACTTCGTAGGTTTTATCAGTTGTGAGTAGATCAGAGAGCCCGCGAGTAGCCGCACGCATACCGATCATGAGGAATCCCGTTGCAAGCGGATCAAGGGTTCCTCCATGCCCTACCTTCACCCATTTATCCTGAGAAAATGCTGTTAGTAGTTTTCGTACTTTATGAACCACACTATACGATGTTACGCCATACGGCTTATCGAAGGTTAGAAAGGAGCCGTTTGCATCGTTCATTACCTGAAGGATCTCGTCGGTCGTATGAGTAGAGAAAAATTCTTTATTGACTATCGGCAGTTGGCTCTCCATGCTCATTTTCTTTGATCTTTCTGAAGAGTCGCTCGATCTTTTCTACTTCTTCCATCGTATCATCAAGATAGAAGTGTAATTCAGGTGTATAACGCAAACGCATCATCTGCGCCAATCCTGCCCGGATATGTGGCATTTCGGCAGTGATGCCTTTGACGATGATCTCTTTGGGTGTTGTCTGACCCAAGAAGCTAAGATAGACTTTCGCCACGCGAAGATCAGGTGACATCCTGACTTGCGTGATCGTGAGTAGCCCAGTATATAGCCTCGAGAAATCATTCTGAAATAACGTAGCAAGATTTTGCTTTATCTCCCCAGCAACGCGATCTGTTCTAATGGACATACTTATCGGTGAGGTTGTGCGGGGATTTCCAATTTACGCTTGATTTCGACCATACGGAATGCTTCGATGGAATCACCAATCTTAATATCGTTGAAGTTCTCGATCGAAAGTCCACATTCGTATCCAGCATCGACTTCACGGACATCTTCCTTGAAGCGTTTGAGCGAGGCAAGTGAGCCTGTGAAGACTTCCACACCATCACGGATGACTCTAATACGATTGTTACGAATAAGTTTTCCTTCTTGTACGTAGCAACCGGCAATCGTACCGATTTTCGGCACTTTGAAGATGTCGCGCACTTCGATCGTGGAAAGAATCTCTTCCTTCTGCTCCGGAGCAAGCAAGCCTTCGAGAGCCAAACGTATTTCATTGATACAGTCGTAGATGACGCTATAAAGACGAATATCTACATGCTCTTCTGCTGCAAGTTTGCGCGCATCCAGATTTGGGCGTACATGGAATCCGATAATGATCGCATCGCTGGCAGCGGCAAGGCTGACATCGTTCTCGCTGATCGCACCGACGGCACGATGCACGATCTCGACGCGTACTTCTGTGGTTGAAAGACGCAACAATGAATCGGCAAGAGCTTCGACCGAGCCATCCACGTCACCCTTGAGGATGATACGAAGATTGCGAATGCTTCCGTCTTTGATCTGTGCGCTGATATCATCAAGGCTGATAACACCACGAACTTGCTTAAAGCCTTGTTCACGCTTGAGCTGTTGACGGGTAATAGAGATACTCTTTGCGACGCTATCAGATTCAACGGCGATAAATTGATCTCCTGCTTGAGGAATACCGTCAAATCCTAACAACTGCACTGGGCGAGATGGCGGAGCAACTTCTATCTTGTTGCCGCGTTCATCGAACATTGCACGGACACGACCGGAATATACTCCCGCAATAAACGGATCACCAAGACGAAGTGTACCCTTCTGCACAAGCACTGTCGCTTGGATACCACGTCCCTTATCAACTTCTGCTTCAATGATCACACCTCGAGCGGCACGATCAGGATTTGCCTTAAGGTCAAGTATATCTGCTTCAAGGAGCACACGCTCAAGAAGCTTATCTACATTCGTACCTTGCTTTGCTGAAATTTCAATTGAGCCGTACTTACCACCCCACTCTTCAACAAGAATATTCTTTTCCGAGAGTTGCTGACGAAGACGTTCAGGATTTGAATCGGGACGATCTATTTTATTGAAGGCAAAAACGATCGGCACATTCGCAGCCTGTGCATGGCTGATCGCTTCCCATGTCTGTGGCATCACGCTATCATCAGCAGAGATAACGATAATAACAATATCCGTTACCTGCGCACCACGAGCACGCATAGCCGTAAATGCTTCGTGACCGGGTGTATCAAGGAACGAGATTTGTCTACCACTATCGAGAGTTACTTCATACGCACCGATATGCTGCGTAATTCCGCCCGATTCACCTGCGACGACGTTCGCTTTGCGGATGTAATCCAAAAGCGATGTTTTACCATGATCTACGTGACCCATAATCGTAACAACCGGTGGGCGCGTCTTGAGCGATTCAGGTGGATCAATGATGTCGTCAAGAAGCTCTGTCGTAAATTCTTCTTGGAAATCAACCGTATATCCAAACTCATCGGCAACGAGTTGGATGGTATCTTTTTCCAAACGTTGATTGATCGAAACCATCAACCCAAGCGAAATACACTTGGTGATGATCTCACCCACATCAACGCGCATCAGGTTTGCAAGCTCATTAGCCGTGAGGAACTCCGTCGCTTGAATGACGGTGCTATCGAGCTCTTGCTCCTCCATTACTCTGCGTTCTTCGGTCTCGGCGCGTTCGCGGCGGCGCATCTTACGCGCTTTCGCTCTGCCGGCAAAACCGGAGCCTTCATCAATTCCTGCGAGTGTACGACGAACCGTCGCCTTGACTTCTTTGCCGTCAACGCCGATCTTTCCTTTAACTTTCTTTCCTTTGCCTGCTTTTTCTTCTTCGTCAATCGTCTTACGAAGACGAATTTCAGGAGCCTTTCCTTTTGGTGCTTGCTTTGCTGCCGGATCAGTTGGAGCAACTGGCGGGGCTGCAGCACTTGCGGCATGACCTCCTCCTCCGCCTCTCCGGGTTGGTGAAGAGCCTTTTTTCTTCGGAGCAAATTCACCAAGGTCAATTTTACCTTTGATCTTTAATCCAGGCAATGACGATGCGCCCTTTTCAGGTGTACCTGTGCTTAAAACAGCTGTTGTTTTCTTTCTGCGGCGTCTTGGACGTGGATTACCATCAGCATCAAGCTCCTCTGGATGATGTGATTCGCTTGTAATTTCTTCTGTTGGTGTTACACCCGACTCATCTGTTGATGGCGGAGGTAACTCAGAACTTTCCCGCGGGGTTACTTCTTCAGTCGAATTAGGTTTTGCTTGTGGGTCAGCAACAACATCTACATCGGTTGGTGCTTGAATTTCTACAGGGAAATGTTCTGCGGGAGCTTCAACTTCGACAGCGGGAGGCGCTGGTTTTGGCTCAATAATTTCAGGCTCAGGTGGTGCTTCCGCTTTCTGTTTCTTTGCAGATTCGGATTTGGATGATTTTCCAGCGGCTAAGGCTGCTTCTTCGGCTAACTCGCCTTTTGTGAGTGCGCGTTGGACCTTAAACGCGGCGATTTTTTTCTGTCTCTTTTCGGTAACATCTTTATCCTTACCGAATTGCTTCATTGCAACTTCAAGAGCGTCATCGTCAATTTTTGACATGATGGTCTTGATATTCGCAAACCCCTTCTTCTGGAGAAACTCTATCAGTGTGTCATGACTGATATTGATCTCCGTCGCAAGGGTGCGAACAGTTTGTTTCTTCGCTTTCTCTGTCGTTTCAGATAGCATGTAGTCCTTAAATCGGAAAAACTCAAAAAACTATATCGTGCTGACGTTCTCATCGCTTACAAAGTAGGAGCTGGAGAATCGCTCGGTGCCTCGATCTCACGAGGTTCGTTGCGAAGTGTCGTCAACTTCACTCCTGCTTTTTCGGCAACGTCTTCCAAATCATTATCCGCTTGCGCGAACTCACGGTTTAGCACACCGCGAATTGTTACGATCTTCTCTGGGGTCATGCCTTCAATTCCCAACAATACCTCTTCAGGCGTTGACAAGAATTCACGGGCAGTATCAACACGTGCACGAATAAGCTCTGTATAGAGATCAAGTCCGATATCATCACGGAACTCGATCAATTCGATATCTTCCTCATCGCGGGCTTCCTTGATGAGATTGATCTGATAGCCCGTCAAGCGTGATGCAAGGCGGACATTCTGTCCTTGTTTACCAATAGCAAGCGAAACTTGGTCATCAGAAACAAGCACTGTTGCTGTTCGTGATACTTCGTCAAGCTTTACAGAAATCAATTTTGCTGGGGAAAGCGCACGACCCAAGAACGTTGTCGGGTCTTCTGACCACGGAATAACATCAATGCTTTCATTCGCAAGTTCACGAACGATCGAATGAATACGAACGCCCTTCATACCCACGCACGCTCCTACGGGATCAATGCGATCGTCATTCGATTCAACTGCAACCTTCGCACGTTCACCAGGCTCACGAGCAATTGCTTTGATCGTGATAAATCCGTCAAAAATTTCAGGGATCTCATTTTCCATGAGCTTCGCAAGGAAGCGGTTATCGGTTCTCGATAATACAACGACAGGCGTTGCATTCATGGTATTCCTACGAACTTCCTTTACGAGAGCGCGAATCGTATCCCCTTTGCGCCAGCGTTCACGCTGTATCTGCTCGTTTTTCGGAAGAAGCAATTCACGGCGATTATGGAGAATAAACAGATCGCCTTGACGGATCTGATAGACTTCACCGATCATTACGTCGCCGACAAGTGCCGAATACTCATTGAAGAGATTATCTCGTTCGATCTCACGGATCTTCTGGTTCAGATTCTGCTTAGCCGTAATAATGATACGGCGAC
>JBKJHR010000158.1:0-8846 GCA_046598695.1 Kapaibacterium sp. (SeqCode) | reverse complement strand
ACTCTGCGCCGAAACATTCGCCGCTTACCATTGCATACGGCGCTCCGAATACGATGCCGATGCTTTTTAATCGGTGGGATGATCCGCAGACGAATATGCTCTATATCCGCGAGACCGTTGCGGCGGCGATGCACGCACGAAGCGAAGCCATCGGCAAAGGACATTTCCGCGCATACGAACTCATGCGCGATACCACGATCAATGGCGCGAAGCAGCGCGAGCTTGCATTCGATCATCCGCTTGCGAAATTACTTCGCGCACCGAATCCGCTCTTTGATCTGACGGATATGTTGGAGCTATCAAGTCAATGGCTTGATGCAACGGGAAATGCGCTCTTCTTAAAAGTGCGCAATGGCTTCGGCGTCGTCAGCGAACTTTGGCTATTGCCGGCGACAAGCTTCTCCATCGAGAAAGGCTCGGACGAACTTCCGGCAACCTATCTCTTCCAACCAATGAATGCGCGCATCGTGGCATCGGATATTATCCATATCAAACGCGGTGACATTCGCACTGCGCCATTCTATGGTCATGCACTGCTCTCTGATATTATCGAAACGGCGAAGACCGATACAGCACTTCGGGCATATCAGCAGAGATTTTTTGAAAACGACGCTGTGCCGCGCGCCGTGCTTCGCTATCCGATGGGGACGACGGTTACACAAGAAGAGATGGAATCTATTCGCACATCTTGGGAAGATAGATATCGTGGCGTTGCAAATTCCAATAAACTTGCGATATTGACCCATGGTGGAATCATCGATCCGCTTGCAACCTCCGCGAAAGAACTCGACTTTACTGCAAGCCATACCGCGCTCCGCGATGCGATACGCGAAGCATTCCGCGTACCGAAGATCGTCCTCGGAGATACGAACGACGTGAATCTCTCGAATGCCGAGACAAGCTATAATGTGTTCTTGCGCGATGTGGTAGATTACGCTCTCGGCAAATTCGCGCGAGCATTGACGCGCCAACTCGCCGCCGAGTTCTCCGCGAATTACGTCATCTTGCATGATGATATTATTCCACAATCCGAAGAGAGGCAACTCAAAAGATTGGAATTGCTCAAAGATGCACTCTCACGAGATGAGCAGAGGGGGTTGCTGGGGTTTGGGGGAATGGGGTGAGATGCGCCCCCTCTAAATCTCCCCCACATGGGTGGACGAGGCACTCAGAAAATCACTTCACAAACTTCAATATCTTCGAATATCCTTGCTGTGATATATGTAGGAAATATATTCCCGAAGATATATTTGGCAACTCTATCGGGAAGCGGTGTTCACCGGATGAAAGTATGCCACTGTATATTTCCTTCACCTCGCGGCCCAGTACATCACAAACAGAAATTCGGGCAGAGGAAGTAGATAGCGTATTATAGATCAACTCGTTACCATTTGCGGTAATGTTTATTACAGCATAGTTGTCAGATGCGCTTATCTGATGAACTGTTGTCAGGGTAGGTGAGAAAACTTTTCGCTTCCAGATACTTCTAGGAGAATATGGGTTATAGTTTATTGAAAATCTTTCTGTATCAATGGTGATAAGATACACGTTCCCAGTTGGGACATCTACATTAGAGACACCCGCACGGGCTCGTGATCCTGTCCGCCATAGTGGTTGAAAGTTCACAAGGTCCTTTGAAAAGAATACCCACGAGCTATCAAAATACACAGTGTCCTTGTCATGGCTCATTTGCGACTCACGAACTGTGTATAAGGATTGAAGCGGATCAGGCGGGTAAAATGTTGGGTAAAAACTGATAGGATGGTCATATACATGTGCCGTATCAAGAGGGAATTTTTGCGGCATGAGCTGCTTGAGCAATTCTGTCGTGTCATTTTTCCCGTTCGAGTCTACCGTTATATATGCTGTTGGATTCGCACTATTCGAGCGGTCTTTGCCCGACCAGTACCAATGCTGCCCTTTTTCTTTAACACCGACAAGATCTCCGACGAACGGCGTATAATATCTGCTTTGATCGTGAAAGACAAAATTATAGACCGTATCGCTACTGCCGCTGAAAAAAGTATAAAATTGCGATGTCACACGAAGATAAAGAACAGAAGGGTCGCGATAATCAAATCGCAATGTGCAGCCGATTGACAAACTCGGTCCGCCGTTATTTTGATATAGTAGGCTCCATGTATGCCCGGCATCCTTCGTAACAAATATTTTTTCTGCATGCCCATTCCCATCAAAATGAGGATCCAACCGAGGAGTAGGATGAGAGTACTTGACATACCATTCCGTTTCAGGGTGATGCGGTGAACTGATGAGTATATCTCCATAGCTATCACGATCAATATCCCATTTACTATCGGGGTCAATGAGAGAAGGTAGTGATAAACTGCTATCCCAGCTGAGCCCCATATCTGTTGAGAGAGTGAGCCTTGGGATAGTATCCCCTGTCATTTTATAAATAATTGGTGTGCCTTTTATTTGATTAACATACTGGTATTTAGTGTAAGGAAAGCCAATACTGTCCCATGTCTTTCCGCCATCGGATGATCTACTATATTTATGGACGGCAATGTTATTCCCATCTCGGAGTTCTTCTGTGAGAAGAATATCGTTATGTACATAGAGCGCGAAATTATACGCATCAAATTGTTTAATGAATTCCCAACCCGGTGGCGGATCGTAACCAAGGTCTGAAGGTTGCGCATAGAGAATTGCTGTCGGCAAAAGCAGCGTGAGAATCAGAAGAGCTATTGTACGCATATTCATTAGGACGAAGTGATTACGAGCACATACTATATGCAACAAATACACGTAAAGGTTGCAGAATTATCGGGCAAAAAACCATCCGCCTGTCTAAAGTGCTCATTAGATAATTTTTGTGAAATGCGCCCCCTTCCACACATGTGGAGGGGGACACGTTAAAGCGAAGCTTTAACGAGGGGGTGGCGCATCCCCTAGCCTACTACTTCACTGCCACCTTCCGCAAATACTCAAGATCACTTTGCTTATAGAGATAATACCGTGACGTTTCGAGTTGGATGATCGCACCGGTAAAAGATCCTACTCCTAAACCTATCGCGCCGCCGAGAAAACCGTATCCCACCTGACTGATTAAGGCGAAATCAACAAGACCGGGATGATCCCCTTCTTTTGGCGAAGAAAGCGCACAACCTGTGAACATTCCACCAATACATCCGACCACACCTCCGAATCCAACAGCTGTTTTCACACCATCAGGGCGGAGACGCACGAAGTTAATATCCGTGAATGAGATAAGTTTTTTATATCCATTGATAGTAGTATCTCTATTTATAATAGGCGGCACTTCGATCTCTAGTGTATTATCACGCATAGCGAGGAGAAACCCATCGGTGACTTCACCATTATTCAAATACACTGACACCTTATGCGAGACCATCGGCGATGTGCCGCAACTCATCAGGAAAACGAAGAAGAATGAATAGAGTGCTCGTTTCATATTTTTATTTATCTACTGCTACAGTTTTCAAATACTCCAGATCTTTTGCTTTGTAGAGGTAATATTTATTTGCTTCATGCTGGATCTGACATCCAATTATACCGCCGGCAACTGCGCCAATGGCACTGCCGAAAAGCCCTGCAAAGCCACGACCGATATCACTTAAATAACTGTATTCGCCAGTTCCAGACGGGCCAAACATAGAGACACCTATAGCTGCTCCGCCAAAGCAGCCTGTCGCGGAACCGAGGCCAAAAGCGCCCCACTTCCCGTCTTTGCGAAGAAGGACTAACTCTACTTGTGAGAATGGCATTTTCATTCGCGAGGTACTTGTGTCATCGGCTACAGCGATTTCAAGAGTACTATCCTTGACAGAGATCAGCCACCCGTCATAACTCTTGCCGTCGGTCATAAAGACTGATACCGAATGCGATACTGTGGGCGATCTGCCGCAGCTCAGTAGAAAGATCAGTAGTAATGAATACAGTGCTCGTTTCATTTTTTATTTCTCCATTGCTACAGTTTTTAAATACTCAAGATCTTTTGCTTTGTAGAGATAGAATCTATTTGATCCGTGCTGGATCTCACATCCTATTATACCTCCGGCAATTGCACCTATGGTACCGACGAGTCCCATACTTAATATTTCGCCTGCTCCTTGAAGTTTCAATAAACCGGTGTCGGGTTTGTCGGTGTGAGACAGACCGTAACCTAAAACCGCTCCGCCCAGGCACCCTGTCCCGCAACCACCCATAATAGCATTCCATTTTCCATCCTTGCGAAGAAGGACAAACTCTACTTGTGAGAATGGGATCTTCATTCGCGAATAACTTGTGTCATCGGCAACAGCGATCACAAGAGCACTATCCTTGATAGAGATCAATTTGCCATCGGTAACTGTACCAGCACTTAAATACACTGATACCAAATGCGATACTGTAGGCGATGTGCCACAGCTCATAAGGAAGATCAGTAGCAATGAATAGAGTGCTCGTTTCATAATGACGTTTGGTTTATTTAATTTCCTTCAAGCTTTGTGGTTCTTCATCGGGAAACCGTGATATGCTTTTTAAAAAGAAAATGCCTTTCGGATCATTAAGGTACATATCCTTGTCTTTTGGTGCAGCTTCGTAACCGAGATAACCGCCAGCAACACCTCCGGCAATCATACCTATGAGGGCTCCTACAGCGGCATTTTCAATGTCTCTCATACTATACGAATGGGGGGTAAGTGAATATCCTATAAATCCTCCTGTTAATCCTCCTATTAATGCACCTACGGTCCCTCCCAGTATCGCTCCATTTGTGGCGAGAGCGGGTGAATAACCAAGATGAAACACATGAGAGATGCGAGAATACGGAAGAGCAAATGCCTCTGCATGTATTCCTTGAAGATCTCTCACCGGCTTTACTGGGAAAAGCACAAGAGAAGTATCAGTAACAAACAGAAGCTCATATTCTGCTACCGTACCCTGGGTATCATTTACTAATAAATGATTTGTATTGCATCCGAAGAAGAACAATGCGAGAAGAATAATGTAATGATATTTCATAATGAACAAAAGAAATATAAATCGCCCAACTCTTTATTAACCCTACCAAAACCACAACAATGAAAATACTTTGCCTCATACTTGCACTTGCGATAAGTGCGCCTATCTATAAGACACAGAATCCATCCACAAAGATACACACCAAACACAAACACATGACACAAACCGAACTCATCGAACATTACGAACGACTTGGCGAGAAGATCATCAGCAAGCGAATAGATAATAGCGGCGTGACGCTTGCGCTCACGACTGCGTCGCACCTCACTCGTCGCGATCATCAACTTCTTTCATCGCTCGGCGAAGATACGAATCTTCCTCCGCGCATGAAGTGGCTCAAAGCCGCAACGCAGGAAGTTGATCGCATGGGTGATGTGATGGTGATCGCCGGAGCCGAACTCGACAACTTCCGACGCAATCCGCAATTCCTTTGGCAGCATGGCATGACATCCGAACCGATCCATACCATCGGACGCATCTTGCGCATCGTGCAAACCAACAACACACTCTACGCCCTCGCCGAATACACGCCCGATGGAAGCTCAGAGCTTGCAGATAGAGTCTATACACTCGATAGGGATGGATATTTACCCGCGAATTCCATCGGTTTCCGACCAATAGAATGGAAACCGAATAATCATGGAGGTGTGACCTTCACAAAATGGGAATTGCTCGAGATCTCAAAAGTAGAACTACCCGCGAATCAGGAGGCGGTGGATGAGTAGCATTTAGATTTTGGGTGTCGGACGTTTGGGCGTCCGGACGTTCGGCTTTTTTTGTGTCGGATTTGCATTCAACGATCGAATGAAGCCATTAAGAAGTCTTGCTACTTCTTCAGACTTATGCCATACGTCTGCACTTTCTTCTCGTGATAAAAACTGAAGTTGAACACATAAAATAAGCTGTGTTTGTACTTCGCACAATGATCCGCGTGTGATAGAAAGATGATGCGATAATTCTCTTGTGCCTAAACGTCCGTGTCCTTCGGCGATATTCGACGGAATAGAGACTGCGGCACGGCGAATTTGATTTGTAAGTCCGAATTGCTCACTTGAAGGAAGTTTTTCGGTTACCCGATAGATCATTTGTACAAGAGTCATTGCTTCCTGCCATGTCTCAAGATCGCGAAAAGATTTAATCTTTTTTTTCATAGGTCAAAATTACAAATATACAAAAAAAAATTAAAACCGAACGCCCGAACGCCCACCCCCCGACCCCCACCCACATACCAAACAACCACAGATAAACAAACAAAACCAACATGACAACTATAAACAACCAAACAATACCACAGACACGCGACGAACTCACTTCTCTTATTCACGATACCATCACGCATGAGATCAAATCTCTGCCAGATCGCTCTGCGCTCAAGACGTTTTCGGGAAAAACAAAACCTGAAACGCAAGAGCGCGAGAAGATACGCAAGACGTTTCGATTCTTTCAAGCATTGGCAGCGAATGATGTCGGCGAACTTCGCACTATCAGCGCAAGTTATGAACCCGAATACGTGAAGTTGCTTTCGCCGCAAGTCGAAGGGACGAATCCCGCGGGTGGATATCTTGTGCCGCCGGAATTCTTCTCCGATGTGATCTACCAACTCAACGAGTATGGCTTTGCGAGAAAATTCTGCGCAATGGTGCAGATGCGGACGAATCAATTGAACGTCTCCACTCTTGCATCGAAGCCATCGGTTGCATGGACGGATGAGAACGCCGTTATCCCTGCATCGAAGGCAACCTTCGGCAGACTCACACTCACTGCAAAAAAACTTGCGGCGATCTATCCTATCTCCAACGAACTCCTTGCCGATGCGAATATTGATGTCTATCAGACGATCCTTCGCATCTTCGCAAACGTCTTCGGGCAAGAAGAAGATACGCAGGTCTTTCGCGGAAGCGGTGCGCCGTTCACGGGCATTCTCAATACATCGGGAGTCAAGACCATCTATGAAGGAGGAACATCAACGAGCGGCAAGACGAAGTTCATTGATGTCACCTTCGATGATCTCATCTTGCTTGTGCAATCGCTCTCGCCTGCCGAGCAGCGCGGCGCATCCATCTTCATGGAGCAGAACACGCTCACCGAACTCTTGAAGAGCAAAGATGATAATCAACGGTATCTCTGGGACTTGACCAATGCCATCATGCCTGATATCAATGGTGCGCAAGGATTAAAAGGCAGCGGACTCGCATTCCGCGGCTTCCCCATCGTTGTGCTGCCGAATGGCATCTTGATCGAAGCATACGATTCCGCTTCGCATCCATCAACACCATTCGCCATCTTCGGTAACTTGAAGACAGCAGGCGCATGGTTCGGACAGCATGGAGGAATGGATGTGCGAATCTCGCATGATGCAACCGCTGAAGGTGTGAACGCATTCACAAGCGATCTCCAAATGATGCGCATGACAGAACGCATCGCCTTCGGTGTAGGCCAACCCGGCTACCTCGCCGTCCTCTCAACAAGCGCAAGCTAAACCATAAAACGCAAAGAGCCGGATTCAAAAGTGAATCCGGCTCGGATGCGAAAAATATTCTATATCACGGAATAAGTATCTTCTTCGTCTGTACTTCCCCATTGACCGAAGTCCGAAGGAAGAATGCGCCAGACGGAAGAGCCCGAATATCTACATCTATCTGATGCTGACCTTGTGTTTGCTTTGTAGCATTGATCTGACGAATGGTCTTACCGCTGACATCAAGCAAAGATATTGAAACATCGGAGGATACTTTTATAAAGTAATCCAAAGTTACTTTGTCTTTTGTGGGATTTGGGTAGATTGATACTTCAATGCAAGGATCATTTTCTCTTTCTACTTTGAGTGACTTTATTGGTAGTGGAAAAAGGGTAGAATCTGCAATGAAATTAGAACCATAAAAATTAACTCCTGTATAATATGAATCATCACGACTGTTTGCTTGATAGAATGAATCTAATACGATTTTCTTTGAGAAATCACTAACTATAAACTGGGAGTAATAGGATGTGTCAATGATTTGTCCCATGCTATTTTTGTATGAATGACGCTTTTCTCCAATAGCACCATTTACAGAACTTACAGAAATATTCAATATGTGATTTGGGATATCAATGAAACACGAACACTCAAAACTGCTATCACTTTTGGTTTCGGAAGTATATAACGGTAAAACAGCTTTGCCCTCATAGCTATCATAACCACCAGAAGGATTTGGAAGGGTAGGTTCACCGTATTCACATCGTAAAAAAGTAGAACGCATCACACCCAAAGGCAAGAATTGTTTTGTTTTATGCAACAGATATGAATACAAGTCACCCCTCACTCGAAAATATAATGTATCAAAAAAACCCCAATGTCTGGGATACATACCGGAGTAGATATATTTTCCGCTCCAAAAAGATAAAATTCTGACATTACTTTTCATATTTCTTGCTAATACTACGACAGGGCCAGCCGAGCCTTTTCCGCTATCAGGCAATGTGCATACGCACAATTTATCAGACCATTCAACGACTTCTGTTGCGACACTGTCTATAGATACAGCGGGCTTTATTCCATTGTTGGCAACATCACCGTAGATAATGAGTTGACGCTTCGCTTCATTCACGATCATGCTATCAATACGCGGCTGCCCGTATAACGGCAGATGCAAAAGGAATACGATAAAGATAACAGCTTTTTTCATAATTTTTCGAGTTGCCCCCTATAGTAAGTACCCTTCACCCGCCAAAGGTGACAAAAAAAAAGAGGGATAAAATTGTGACCTAAACAAACATAGAGCGCTAATCCGCCAAGAAGCTCTGCCCTCTTTGTCCGTAAATGCCGTTGAGGACTGACGCATAGCCGCCTAACACGCCACTTGTCAATGCAACAC
>JBKJHR010000118.1:0-31767 GCA_046598695.1 Kapaibacterium sp. (SeqCode) | reverse complement strand
TGGTATGGTGACATGTGCAGGTTCAAGTCCTGTCTCCGGCACTCAAAAACAGCGATTTTAACATTAGTTTCCACTCCAGTAATCCTGTAAAATAATGTTAAAATCGCTGTTTTTGAGTGCCGGAGACAGGACTTGAACCTGCACATGTCACCATACCAGATCCTAAGTCTGGCGCGTCTGCCAATTTCGCCACTCCGGCATATATAGAAGGAAGACCTGAAACAACTTTGATGGCACGAATGTTGCAATTATACATAATACGACTTAACAGTAGCGTGATTCTATCCCCCGTAGCGTCTTTCCTGTACTAAAAGAAGGACGGTTTTTTTCTTGTTTGTGTTGTACAAAGAATTTTTATGTCTAAAAAACTATTCATCTCGCTTTTCATAGCGCTAGCATTACCTCTTGTCGCTAACGCGCAATGGCTCTCGGATTCTACAAAAAACACTCCGATATGCAAAGCAAGTGGCACGCAACAGAATATCAAGATGATTTCTGATGGCGATGATGGAGCCATCATTATTTGGGAGGATTACCGCAGAGCCTCCGGCATTTGGGATCTCTATGCACAACGTATTGATAAGAATGGCTATACGAAATGGACATCCGATGGTGTATTGTTAAGTAACGGCACTGCTGCCGCACCAAAAGGAAACAATAGCGCACAAAAAGCACAGATCTGCACAGATGGCAATGGTGGGGCATACGTCGTGTGGGAAGATAAACGTTGGAGCACAAAATATGCCACGAAACTCTACGCTCAACGTATTCTTGCGGATGGGACACTTGGTTACAAAGCAGGTGGAATTTTGCTATGTGATACGTTAAAACAAGATCAGATCAATGCCGCTATCTGTGAAGATGGGTCAGGCAATGCTTACGTCGCATGGGAAGATTATCGCTCAACAATTAGCCCTTCCTCATCCATCCCTGATATCTATATGAATAGGCTCACCCCGAGTGGGATCACATGGGGTCAGTATGCAACAGCTGTTATTACACAAGGTGCTGATCAAAAAAATGTTCGCCTTTGTAATGACGGGCAAGGTGGGTGCTTTCTGGTTTGGACAACGAATTTTGGCGGCACACCCATTTCAATATATGGCACAAGAATCAGCTCTTCCGGCACAGTGCTTTGGGGTACTCAGGGATATGGTGTTGTCATAAATAAAGCTGATTATTACACAAAGAATGCTGCAAATCCCGTCATTACCCGTGACGGCACCGACTTGATCGTCGCATGGGAAGAGCCACAAATAAGCTCATCGCAAGGAATTGAGGTCATGGTGATGCGAATGGGAAATGATGGGTCAAAGAGATGGGCCAGTCCAAACAATCCGACCGCTTTAGCTGCGGGAGATCAAACTCATGCTATCGCATTCTCCGATAACGCTCCCGGCTCTCCCTCGGGTGTACTTGTTGCTTATGAAAGCTACGCAGGTACGAGAGATATAGGAGTTACTAGAATTGGTGGGGACGGCAATGCAATATCTCCTTCTCCAAATACGATCTACCCTGTGTGTAATTTAGCGTACGATCAATCAGCACCTGTCGGAGTAAAGCTATACAACGGAATGCTCTTGGCGTGGGTAGATGCTCGTGCTGGTGGAACACAGACTTCCATCTACGCACAAGTTGTTGATACAACCCCCGTCCGAAAACTATGGCCAAGTAATTCAGCCTCCACATCACGTTGGGGGTTGCCTGTTTCTATTTCTGCAACGGGTGGCATAAAAGATCAGCTTGCTATTGCTCCGCGCAGTAGTGGAGCCATACTCGCTTGGCGTGATGAAAGAGGGGCAACATCAGGATATGATGTCTATGCACAGCTCGTATTCGCAAATGGTACATTACCTATCGAACTATCATCATTCACACTGAAGAAGCATAGCGGAAATGCAGTTAGCATTGATTGGAAGACAGCGACAGAAAAAGACAATGCAGGCTTCGAGATCGAACGTCGTGCGATCTCCGAACCAAATTCCGATAATGCATTTGAAGTTGTTGCAAGCTATCGCAATACTGCTGATCTTCGCGGCACAATAAATTCTAACATTCAGCGTAGCTACAGCTATCTTGATATTCCAGGAAAAGCTGGTTTCTATGAATATCGCCTCGTTGATTTTGCACTTGACGGCTCGCATACAACGCATGATATTAAATCTATCGAAGTTGGTGATGCTAGCGACGCTGCTTCATGGAGCGTTGATCCAAATTCACCAAACCCATTCCAAGACCAAACATCTATCACTTTCTCATCGCCTGTCAGAGCTATCGTTGATGTTGAAGTCTATGATATGCTTGGAAGAACGATCTCCACTCCGATGAAGGCTTCATTACTCGATGCCGGATTGCACCGCGTCTCGGTTCGTTCATCAGAGCTTGGTGCTGCTGGGTCATTCTATTATTCCATTATTGCACATGACGCTGAGACTGGCGCTCTCATTTGGAAGATGCCCAAAGCTGCAATGATGTTAAAGTTGAAATAAGGAAAGTACATGTATTTATCAAAGCCTCGACATTGTTCGGGGCTTTTTTTATGTACCTCATTGGAAATGATAGTGGAAGGAAGGACAGATCAACAGGCTAAAACTTTGAGGGGCAACGGCTGGCGTTGCCCCTCAAGTAAACAACAGATTACTTTTCTGTAGGAGCAGTTTGCACACCGCCTTGTGGCATATCCGCCATATCTGTTACCTTTATATCAGCAGGTACATCAAAGATGGATGATGGAGGTGTTGACTCTTCGATCTTCGTCATTTCCATCTTCATCATTGTGCCCATCTCGACTTTGATCGGGATGCCATTCCATACCCATGCTTTACCCTTCATATCTCCTGCGCCTTTTGGTGCGGGCTGCTTTGTATTTGCAGCAGGGTCGATCGTATATACTTTGCATTCCTTGCCATTAAGTGTTTCATTGCCAGATTCAGAAATACCTTGAGCCTTCATCTCTTCAGCAGACATGTGCGCAAAGTCAAAGTTCTCTTTGCCGCTTGCCTTGTGCTTCGATCCGGTCTTCTTATCAAGATCAAGCTGCCATGCGTAACCATCTTTGGTGATGTTCATCTGGTGCATCTTCTGCCCCATCATCTCACCCGAGGTTTCGGTTGCGCTCTTGGTACCGTAATCATCAAAATACAGTTTCATCTGGACTTTCTGTCCCATATATTCCATTGTGCCTTCTGCGATAGCCGCCTTCACGGTCAATTTTGCTCCAGCAGGAGCATTAGAAGAAGCGGATGTCGATGTAGTCGAAGTACTCTTCGATGAATCACCACCAGCCGCAGCATCGGTTTTTTTTCCACATGAACTCAGCAAGAGACCACAGAGTGCAGCCGTCGCTAAAAAAGAATAAGAACGTTTCATTGTTGTTGTGTTAGTAAATTAAATACGTGTAAAAAAATGAACGTGACAGTGCCGGCACAAAAGGGAGATACAAGAGGCGTGAAGGCAGTGCGACGAAGCTCCGGCACTCAAAACGTATTGAGACACATGGAACTGAGTACGAAAATACGACATTTTGATTGCTACTATTCATAATACTACGCGATTATCCTGTGAAATACCTTTTTACGATTGCTCTTTTCTTCCTCATTATCGGCTGTTCTAAGGAGAACTCTGCCCCGAAAGTAGCGACAGATAGCCTCCTGCAGAAGCCCCTCAACCCTGTCGTTGACACCGTTCCTATCACCAAGCCAAAGGCGACGGAGTGGTATATTGATGCAACAAGGATTCGGACTCCACAGCATATTGCGCTGATGAAGCGATTCTTGCCGATGGAAGTACGAAATGTCTATCATGACTTCAAACCGATGCGGAAATCCAAAGCTGAGGCAACATCGCCGGAGGTAACAAAATATCTTCAAGAGAAGAAAATTACTCTCGATGAATTGAAGGCGATCCTCGAAGAAGGCGACAGATTAGGTTGGTCAAATACTCCATAATGACGGCTACCGCAAAACATTCTTCCAAAGGCTCGCTGCTGATCCTTGTCGCAGCTTTGCTTTGGAGTTCGGGTGGGCTGTTCATCAAGTCCGTCTCGCTTGATGGATACTCCGTTTCGCTCTGGCGAAGCTCACTTGCGGCGATCACCCTCTTCATCTTCTATAGCCGCATCGTCCCGAAGCAGGTTCGTATTGCATCTCGTTGGTTCACCCCACAGATTCTCATTACTGCTACAGTATATTCTGCATTGCTCGTTCTTTTTGTGTTGGCAACAAA
The DNA here is from genome assembly GCA_046598695.1 of Kapaibacterium sp. (SeqCode). GTDB lineage: Bacteria > Bacteroidota > Ignavibacteria > Palsa-1295 > Palsa-1295 > JBKJHR01. The sequence continues at coordinate 27,543 of JBKJHR010000118.1, read as the reverse complement.
ACTTACAACAAGTGCGAATGCGATCTTCCTCCAATTCACGGCTCCGATATACGTCCTCTTCTTCGAGCCGATCTTAAACAAAACGAAGATCAAAGGAAGTGACATCATCACTGTGCTTATCACCATTGGTGCGATGGCATTGTTCTTTGTTGGGCAATTTGATAGTCAAGCTGTTCTCGGAAATATTCTTGCCTTAGCAAGCGGTATTTTCTTCGCCGCCTATACTCTCCTTCTGAAGCATGAAAAAACGGGCGAAGCAGGGATGTGGCAATCAGTTATTGTTGGTCATGGTATTATTGTTATCCTCATGACGGTTCTCACTCTCATAGGCATTACCTCGCCAATGCCGCGTGATATGAATGATGTCGGTATGCTCATCTTTTTGGGTGTGATGCAGATCGGCGTGCCATATTCGCTTTTCACTGTTGGTATCCGTAGTGTATCCGCGCTTGATGCGCTGTTGCTTTGTATGTTAGAACCCGTCTTGAATCCTGTATGGGTATTTCTTGGGAGAGCTGAGAAACCAAGCTCATGGGCACTGATCGGCGGATCAATTATCCTTGCCATCGTCGCAACGAGGGCGTATCTTTCTTATAAGAAGAATAAGATCGTCGAGAGTTTTGAGATCCCCGCCGATTAGTGATTTACCCTCTGTAACAGGTGCCAACAATTTACACATCGCCATTTCGCATCCAAGTCCCGGAGGGACGACGTACTCGCAGCCCAGGGTGAAGACCGAAGGTCGTAACCCTGGGTCGTGCATACAAATGGTTGTTACAGCCCTGAAAGGGCGGAGTACTTCGCCCTTTCAGGGCTTAATAAATGTTTTGTTCTTCTCCCCAGGGTTGCACCCTGGGCTGCGAGTACGTCGTCGCTCCGCGACTATAAGCACCGAAGTTGGCTCAACTCTGCAAGCTCTTTCAAACTCACCTCTTAGGGGCTTGCCGCGCATGCCCTATTTTAGCGCAAACTATAATTCGCCCCTCCTTTTCAAGGAGGGGTTGGGATGGTTCATCTTTCTGAAGGTCTTGTATTCGCGGGGGCAGTGCGATGCTAAAGATTATTTCTCAATCCTCGTCGCTCCCTGAAATGGCTTCGGGGACGTGATGCTTCATGAGTTTGGCTTCGACGATGAAGACGACATCTTCGGCGATGTTCGTTGCATGGTCGGCGAGGCGTTCGATGTGGCGCAGGAGCGACATCGCATGGGCAGCCGGCTCGATCTGCACAGGGTCTTTCTTCATCTCTCCGATCAAGAGATCAAATGCTTCACGTGCAAGATTATCAACCTTATCATCGCGGCGGAAGATCGAGCGTGCAAGCTCTGAATCGTTATTGATAAAGGCATCAAAGGCATCGCGGAACATCATGTGCGCTTCGGCAAGCATGACGTGGATATTCACGCGGCGCAATAGCTCGCGCGATTCGCTCACAGCGACTGCGCGTTCGGCAAGGTTCACGGCAATATCGCCAATGCGCTCGAACTCAGCATCCAATCGCATAGCGGCGATAAGCAGACGAAGATCGATCGCCACAGGCTGCGTCAGCGCAAGGATGCGCTGGCAAAGCCCATCGATCATCAGATCGTATTCATTGACGCGCGCCTCGCGCTTCAGAACGAAACGTGCGGCATCTTCTTCGCCATTGAGCACAGCGCGAGAGGCAAGCTCCACCTGCTCATCCACGAGCGAACCCATGCGGATCAGAAGTGCGCGAAGCTTCTCTAACTCGTCCTCGAAATGACGATGAATGCGCGGAGTTGATAATGCTGCTGACATAAAAAAGTAAAAATATTATCCGAAACGACCCGTGATATAATCTTCAGTTTGTTTTTTCTTTGGGTTGGTGAACATCTCTCGCGTATCACCCGCTTCGATGAGTTCGCCCATATAAAAGAATGCCGTCATATCGCTGACGCGTGCGGCTTGCTGCATGTTGTGCGTCACGATGATGATCGTGTAATCGCGCTTGAGCTCGAAGATCAATTCTTCGATCTTCGCTGTCGAGAGCGGATCAAGTGCGCTCGCTGGTTCATCCATCAAGATCACTTCCGGGTTTGTTGCTAATGTACGTGCGATACATAGCCTCTGCTGCTGACCACCGGAAAGCCCCAATGCAGAATTTTGCAAACGATCTTTTACTTCTTCCCAGATCGCGGCTTGTTTCAAGCTTTTTTCAACGATCTCATTAAGCGTTGTTTTATTACTCTCACCTAAGATCTTCGGACCGTAAGCGACGTTCTCCCAAATTGATTTTGGAAATGGATTTGATTTCTGGAATACCATCCCGACTCTCTTACGAAGCTCAACAACGTCAAGCTGTTTATCGTAAATGTTCACGCCGTCAATGATCACATCACCTGTGATCTTGCAACCAACGATGGTATCGTTCATGCGGTTGAGCGTGCGCAAATACGTTGACTTCCCGCAGCCTGATGGACCGATGAATGCCGTTACTTGATTCAAACCAATATCAAGCGATACTTTTGTAAGAGCTTGCTTCGCTCCGTAAAAAAGATCGAGTCCTCTGGTCGAGACTTTGACGGGTCGCTGCTTACGCGGCTCTCCGCTCTCCTCCGCCATGTGCGTTTGAATGGTCGGTTGTCTTCTTTGTTCTTCCATAGAAGCTGTTGTTGAAGCCGAAGTGGTTTCCATAATACTACACTATTTCCGTACACAAAATTTCACGAAGCTTTTTGACGAGCACGAATGCGTGATCGCAACACGATAGCCGTAAAGTTCAACGAGAACGTCAGAAGCAAAAGCACCATCGTCGTTGAATACTGCAATGGTATCGTCTGATCTACGTTTGCTGATTGCGTCGAGAGCACATAGATATGATACCCCAAGTGCATAAACTGATCGGTGACAGCATGAGGCAATTGCGGCAAGAAGAATGCCGCTCCCGTAAAGAGGATCGGTGCTACTTCCCCTGCGCCACGACTCACGGCAAGGATCATGCCCGTCAAGATTCCCGTCGTTGCACCGGGAAGAACGATCTTCCATATCGTTTGTAATTTCGTTGCACCGAGGGCAAGAGATGCATCACGCAGATCACGCGGGACAGTTCGTATCGCTTCTTCTACTGATACGATCACCACAGGCAACGTTAGCAAGCCCATCGTAAGTGATGCCCAGAGAACGTTTGGTTGCCCCCATACGAGTGTACCAGGATTCATCACATCATCAAAACCTTTGCCGACAAATTGAACGAAGAATCCAAGACCAAACAATCCAAACACGATAGAGGGAATACTTGCAAGTGTATTGACCGCAAAACGTATCACTCGTGCAAATACCGAAGTCTCTTTCGCATACTCTGAAAGATAGATCGCCGTTACCGTACCAAGTGGCACAGCCATAACCGACATGAGGAGCGTCATCAATACCGTACCGATAATAGCGGGATAGATACCGCCTTTGGTCATTCCTTCTGTTGGTGCTTGTGTCAAGAATTCCCACGTGAAATTCTTGTATCCACCTGCGATAATAGAATAGACGACGACGAGAACGATCGCAACGATCAAGAATGCTGCAGTGCCTGTCAAGCCTGCCGCAAAATTTCCGCCGAGTTTACTTCGCTTTGAATTCAGTTCGATCATTGCCGTCGTTATTTTCCCTGAATACGTTTAATGAGGCGTTTACGAATGTAGAACTCTACAAGCATATTCATCAAAAACGTAAATACAAAAAGCATTGCGCCGATGAGGAAGAGTACGTTGTAATGTTCATCACCAAAAACCACTTCAGCCATCTCCGCACCGATGGTAGCTGCAAATGTTCTGACAGGTTCAAGGATATTCGCACTGGAGAGCGGTGCATTACCCGTTGCCATGAGTGCGATCATCGTCTCACCAAACGCTCTGCCAAAACCGAGCACTACTGCGGCAAACACTCCGGGGAGTGCCGCAGGCAATACGATCTTAAATGCTGTCTGCCATCTTGTTGCGCCAAGTGCTGTGCTTCCATCACGCAATTGTTGTGGCACAGCCATAAGCGCATCTTCTGATATTGTATAGATGATCGGGATAACGGCAAATGCCATTGCAATACCTCCGACGAATGAATTCAATCGGAAGGTGTAATGAAACATATCTTGGAAGAATGTTGCAAGAACGATCAACGCAAAGAACCCGATAACGACACTCGGAAAACCTGCGAGCAGTTCGATCACCGGTTTGATAATTTCTCTCGCCCATTTCGGCGCGAAGCTACTCGTAAACAAAGCTGCAAGAATAGCAATAGGAGCAGCAAAAAGAAGCGCGAGTAATGTTACTTTTAACGTACCAAAAAATAGCGGTACAAAACCAAACTTTGGTACGTCAGATACCGGCTGCCAATTCGTACCTGTTAGCATTGTGAAGAAGTTCGATGCGTGTTTACGCAATTCTTCATTCCCTACTTCTTGTGCGGCGGCACTATCAGCCTCTGCTTTTTCTGCGGCAGTTTCAGCAGGAGTTAAAGCAACGACGGGCACGGCAACTGTATCAGGTGTCTGCGTTGTCGCTGTCTTTGCATTTTTATCGGTAGGTGCATCATCAGCCAATGGATCATAGACTTCCTGCGAGACCTTGCTCTTATCAGCAAATGATATCTTCTCTTTTTTCTTTGCAGGTGCAGGAGTTACGACTGGTGCTTTCGCAATTTCTTTTTCTTCTTTCTTGACAGGCTCTGCAGGTTCATCATCAGCGAGAGGGTCATAGACTTCCTGCGCTACTTTACTCTTATCAACAAATGAGACTTTATCTCTCTTCGTAGTTTTCGGTGCTGGTTCGGTTGGGGCTTTTTTTTCTTCGGGTGCAAGCGGATCATAGACTTCTTGCTTCAATCCTCCGCTATCAGAACTGGGAGAGGCTGCGTTACCGCTATGAAGAGCAGTTGAATCTTTAGGAGCCTCCTTCTTGGCGAAAAAAACAGGAGACGCTTCTTTAAAGACAAAAACGAAAATGAGGACAATCGCTGCGATAGAAAGAAACGAGAGAGATTTGATGATCCCTTCAACGACCACCTCCAGAAACCTGAACTTCTTGCCAAGCTTCAAAGGTGTCCGCGCTAATCCTTTCGTGTTCTTGTCAGTATTCGCTGCCATTGGGTCTTTCGATAAAAAGCTGAAAAAGAGTGTTGCAATAACACTCTTTCCCAGCGGAATCGTATTTACAAAACAATATGCTTCTGTTATCCTTGCATTTATTTCGCAGGGAAGAAACCTTCATTTCTGACTACCGTCTGACCTTCAGAACCAACAACCCACTTGATAAATTCTTTCATTTCACCATCAGGCTTCTGACGAAGATAGAAGTATAAGTAACGCGTAATTGGATATTTACCGCTCATAACGTTCTCTTCGGTCGGCTGATATGATGTTCCTCCATTGCTGACGTATGCTTCTTTGATTCCTTTTGCATATCCTGCACCACCGAAGCCTACACCATTCGGGTCACGCTTCACAGCGTTTACAACAGCAGCAGTTCCTGGAAGTGCCTGCATTGAAGAAGAGAAATCCGCTCCTTCAAGAACATTATCCTTCAAGAAACCGTACGTACCTGAGCTATTCTCACGACCATAAAGGATGATCTGTGCATCTTTACCGCCGACTTGGCTCCAGTTCGTGATCGAACCAGTATATATACCTTTGATCTGCGCGAAGCTAAGATCTTTTACTGGATTTCCTTCATTAAGATAGATCGAAAGTCCGTCTTTTGCAGTGCGGATCTCAATACCTGTTGATCCAAAGCGATCACGAAGTTTGATCTTCTCAACATCTTTCATTGGGCGTGATGAAGCACAAATATCTGTCGTGCCGTTGATGAGCGCGCTGATACCCGTACCTGAACCACCACCAGTAACTTGGATACGAACGCTTGAATTAGCTTTCATATACTTTTCAGCCCAACGCTGAGCGAGCTGGACCATCGTATCCGAACCTTTGATCGTGATAACTGTCGCGGGAGCAAAAAATCCGGTCATCGTCGCACCGACGAGTAGCCCTGCAATAAGTGCAAATATTTTTTTCATTGTGATATTCCTTTTCGTAATAATAATCGTGATTAAAATTTGTATTGCATACGGAATGTAAAGCGGTCATCATGTGGATCGCCAACCGTTACATTATTTCCCGATACCTTCTTTGTGTATTCTTCGAGCTTCGGCATTTCGTAATCGAACATGAGGCGAAGCGAGCCACCGATGAACGCATTTACACCAACAGCAAGTGTGTTGAGAGCAAGATCACCACCAAGATCAGCATTCGTCTTGATATAGCTTTGTCCGTTGATCTTTGGCATATCAGCAGCGTCCGTGCCTTTGAAGTTTGTGTTCGGATCCCATGAATCATAGCGAACGACAAGCTGGAAGTTATCTGTGATATTCTGAATAAGCATACCATAGAATCCCATGACGCTCTTCTTGACAAGAACTGCCGTCGGTGCACCGAGCGTTGCTGTATCACCTGAACCGTACAACGCAGCTGTTCCATAGAAAGGCTGTGCACCAGTATATAACTCACCCTTTAAGATCGTACCACCGAAAGGAAGTACTGAGAGATAGACCTGAAGATCGCCGCCCATAATCGTGCGGTTATTATTTAAAATACCAGAAGGAGCCCAACCACTTTTCGGGTTAAACTTATGCGGAGCTGTTGCGCCTTCAGCTTTTGAAAGCTTCAATGCACCATTTGTGCCGCTATATTCAGCAACGACATCCGATACAGGCGTGATGCCACCGATGCTCCATGAGCCACCAACATCAAGTGACAATTCATCAGAGATCAGGAATGGTAAACGTAAGTGTCCGATAAATTCTTTCTGGTCTTGTCTGATACCGTCAACAGTCGTATATGCTGTTGTCATACCAGGAATAAGTGTATTGACTGCGACAATATGTGCAGAGTCAGCGCCCGATGCTGTAATTGCAGCCGTTGCGCCGATCACGTTTCCTGAACCAAAGAACATGGCACTTGCCGATCCACCACCTACGATAGGACCCTTACCAAAGTTGTCCGATCCATTGAAGATACCAAGCTCAAGAACTGGCTTAATATCACCAAATGCCGGGGCATACGCAACTTGCAAGCCAAGATCGCGCTCACCATTGAAGAGGCGATTCTCTGCTGTTGAGCGTTCAACTAATTCACGTGCGCTTGAGGAATATGCTATTTCATATCCGAATGGACGGTTCATCGAACCCATTTGGATAGCGAACTCAGGGGCTTGTGTCGTAAGATTTCCCCATACATTCCACGTCGCATAGACTTCCTTGATCACCAAACCTGCTTCAGTAATATCAGGGTAGACAACTGCACCAATGCTTCCTGTTGTACCATCAATCGGAATCAAGTGAGAAAATTTCACTCTACCACGACGAATCTGGAAGAAGCTACGTGTGCGGGATTGATTACCCAAAGAATCAATATCGCTCCACACCCACTGTGGCTGAACATAACCAGAGATCTTGAGTTGTTTGATCTTATCAATGGATGCTTCGAGCGTCGTTGCACGTTCACCGAGACCGTCAATATTCGTCTCGATCTCCTTAATTTTTTCGTCTTCTGTTTGTGCTTTCGCTCCGACAGCAAAAAGTGCTGTGAAGGCGAATGCGAGCAATGCGGCTTTAGTAGGGAATCTGAATTTCATAGAAATAAGTAGTTTTAACAATACGTGGTAAACGGTTCTGTTTACAGACTACAAAATTACGGGAAGGGAGTTACCATAGCGTTATCTCAATGTTACCTAAACATTATTTAAACAATGCGCCAGTATTTTCATCAAAAATACAGCCCGTAACTCTTTATTATAGATACATTAATGTGGTAGTGCAGGGCATTATCTTCTGGCAAGAGTATATATCATGATGTAGGAGTTCATGATAAGAAAGGTAAATAATGATAGGGAATCAGGATGTCCTACTTCTCAATATCGCTATTTGGCAAATTCCAAGGCTCAATGCGAGAAAGAGTAAATACCCCATCGGTGAAACCCCCACCCGATTTATCAAGCGACATCCAGCCATAGTAATTTTTCACAAGAAAGGTATTTTCGACTTCTTTCATATTCACAACACCCAATTGGTAAATATTATGTGAGGAGGTCTTACCTCGCAATGAAAAATGAATGGAAAAATCTGTTTTGGGGTCAACCACCTGTTCAAACACAAGAAAAGAACTGTCACCACGAATATGCCCTGAAACCGAACCAAAATCATATGTAATAGGAGGTTGAGATATAACATCCGTAATAATATCGGGTTTCGCGTCCCATAAGAAGAACTTCCCATATACAGAATCTTCTTCTCTTGTAATGTTCATATACAGTCGTCGCTCTGTGCCGAAAGAGGCGTCTATATAAGATCCAATCCATTTACCTGAGCATAAAGTATCTACGAATAGACGATTCCCTCTTTCGCGTATATTCCTGCTATCATAATAGTACTTTTCTGTACTCTCAAGCACGTAGTTTTCTAGGGGGGGATAATAGGGGTCCCTTTTACCAATAGCGATTATACCATCTAAAAAAAATGAATTGTTACTTGAAGAAGTACTTCCACATATTATGCCTGCAGACTTACCTCGAATGGAAATATGACTTCCAAATTTAGCCTGAATTGAAACTGATTCTTTCTTGGGGATAATGTTGCTATTTTCCAAGGTTATTAAGAGATCACCATCTTTGTAACTCCCGTGTATATTCCCAGTCTTATGAGGTTTCGAAAATGAATAGGCATATTCATAGGTACCTGATAGAAGAAGATCATCAGCGATTTCAATATTGAGTTGGATCGGGTACCATCTAAGTACATCTTGTATATTGCCCACCCACGAGCCCGACACAAATGATGCATCATTCTTATATACCATTTTTTGCTGTTCTACAGCCTTTCGCTGATAGGTAATGCTATCCATGGTATATCTGCGCAGGAATTTCATTGTGAACAAGGAGCATCCTGTAGAGATAAAAGAAAAGACCAAGAGGATAAAAAGTACGATTTTTGTTATGATCGTTGCCATGAGCGTGCTTTTATACAATTATCGCATACTTATCGGTACGTAGGCTTTTTCGTCGCTCAGGATAGAAAGGCTGGTGATCTCGCGGGAGAGGATCGTGCGTTCGGCATGCTGGATGAGGTCGTAACCTGTCCACGAGTCGCCGCTGCCGATAAGTGCTTCGCCGCCGGAGACGATAATGGATTGAAGATAGAAACGATAGAGATCGTTATAGGACGTGCGGATCTCAACCTTCGTTTTCGGTGTCACAGCCAAGCGCAACATTTTTCCGTCATTGCCGACAACAGGAATAGACTTCACGATTGATGACTCAAAGACCCACTTTAACGAATCAACAGCATACTGCTTTTTCTCCTTCTCGCTCGGAAGCCGATAGGTATAAAGCGTCTGCCCGCACGAAGCAAGAAAAAGGAGAGAAAGTATACCGATGAGAAGTTTTCTGGAATTTACAAAAATCATTTATTGAGCTTTGATTTCACCTGTCACCTCGAGAATTACAGTATATCCGCCAACCATTTTCGGAATTTTCTTTTTGATCGTTGCGGATGTCTTGTGAATAAAAACGATAATACATGGCTTTCCATCGGACATTCCTTCACCTGTGCCGGTGACGCCAGGAATCCTCATCCATTTGTCGGTATGTTTTTCGAGGACTTGTGTGATTGTCATCTTAGGATGCAAAAGTTTGGGACTGGTATGCTTTTGCGCAAGGGAAAGTGTGCTATGCGACAACGTCATGCCGAAAAAAATGATGCATATAACGAGTGTGCTACATCGAATCATGGAGGTTTCCAATTAAGCGGAGATAGGTGGCGCAGCACAACTTGTGAAGCGCCACACTATGTCTCACAAAAATTAGTTTGGAACGATCGTCACACTAAATGCGCCGAGAACATCCTGAATCGGATTTGCGAACGTACCCGATGAGCTACCAGCAAATAACAAACCGACTGGGCTATACGTTATTCCCGATGACGGATCTTCAACAATAAGTGAACCGGAATCTCCAGCGCCGCTAAAGTTGCCAGGAGTTACATAGATCTGCTTGATAAATCGTGCCGATCCTCTGCTATATTGAACAGTGATCGTTACATTGATCGCTTGCACAGTTCCTCTCGTCAACCCTGTCGTCCGCCCAGTCTTTTTGACGGGCATGCCCACCGTAGCGGCTATCGGCGCAATAGCAGGGAAATAGGATGCAATTGCCATCTGACTTGTGAAACCGGTAATACTGAGTTCAGCGATGCCCGCATCAATAACATTGTTGGCGTTGCGTTTCATGATGATCGTTGTGAATTCGCTCAACGATGCAATTGGTACGCCCGGATTACAATTCAACTCATATCTTCCAGGTTGATCAATCTTTTCGCCGATCACAGCTTTATTCTCTCTGGCAAGGACATGATTATTGCTGAGAATGTAATTCTTTCCATTCTTTGTCACCACACATCCGAGCGTCCCTGCAGCGCACTCATTATCGTTACCAATACTTACTCCACTCCATGTCGGATTGCGATATGCGCCTGTATACACTTGACGAGCTTTGACAGTACCGACATGTTCAATGTGTGTACGAATTCCTTCGACCGAAGCGGGAATACCTGAAACGCCATGTCTTTCTGTAAATATATACACAGCAGGAGTACCATCTTCATTAACGCCAGCGCCGGTTCCGATCACGCCATCAATTGCAAGGATCTCGTCGTTATGACGGTTCTGCGTGGCGATCGCCTGCCCCAGATCCGCTCCGTTAGCAGCGCGCGGATTGGCTGAGGTCGGAAGGTTGAATGTTTGTTGTGATTGAGTCGGCGCTGAACTGTCTTGGTTCTCGCAGCCTGTGAATGTGCCCGTTGCAAACAGGGCAACAATAGCGAATGATAAAAACCATTTCGCATTCTTAGTAAATATTTTCATATTCGTTCTTTCTATAACTGATATAAAGATCTAACCCAAAAAGCGTAAGACTTCGATTCTTCCAACACAAATATAACCAATTTCCACAAGAAATGTTCTTCCCCAAGCTAAAAATTACGTTCATAATTGTCAACCCGGAAGGTCGCCATTTTCGATCCGACCTGAGGTTTTTTAAGTGAAATTATCCGAGTAAGAAGTTTTGTTTGCATCCGTCTCATACTGCTAAAACGAGTATTCATGGCTAAGAAAAAAACATCGCAAGGGATCAATTGGGTAAGCGTTGCGCGAAACGTCCTGACCTCGCGGGCAATAGATACGATCGAGGAGACGGAGCTTGTCCCGAAGGGTCTTGTGACGTATCAATTCTCCGCTCGCGGGCATGATATGATCCAATCCATCCTCTCCGATCTGATCTCGCATCCGCATGACGGCGCAACGGTATATTATCGCTCGCGTCCGTTCGTTCTTGGTCAGGGACTTACGCCTGAAGAGTCAATGGCTGCTTCGATGGCGCGTTCCGGAGGCATACATGGCGGACGCGATATTGGCGTTGTGCATTTCTTGCGTCCGCGCGGCAAAGGCACGGTGCTTCCCGCTTCGGGTGATGTCGGTGCGCAGTATTCCCCCGCGATCGGTTGGGCACAATCGTTGACGTATTATGTCAACGCGCTTGGTGACAACACTCGCAAAGGGGCGATAGCTGTAGCACTCGGCGGCGATGGCTCGACAGCATCGAATGGATTTTGGGCTGCGCTGAATGTCGCAACAACGCAGAAGCTCCCGCTTCTTTTCTTCATCGAAGATAACGGCTACGGCATTTCCGTCACGAGCGATTTCCAAACGCCCGGACAAAACATCGCGAAGAATCTTGCATCATTTACCAATCTGAAAATTTATGATTGCGATGGTACCGATCCGGAAATTGCAGGGAAGAATATCAATGATGCCGTGAGTTATGTGCGCGAATGGAATGGACCCGCACTTATCAGAATGAAGATACCTCGCCTCTCGGGTCATTCATTCGTTGATACACAAAGTTATAAATCTTCAGACCTCTTAAAGGAAGAAAACGCGAACGATCCACTTCCGAAATTACAAAAGTATGTAACGAAGAATCTACTTTCGCAAAAAGAATGGGATAAGATGGTTGCGGAAGTGAAAGAAGAAGTAGCTGCGGCACGTGATAAAGCACTCGCTTCTCCCGATCCTGACCCCGCAACGGTTGCCGAACATGTCTTCTCAGTAAAAGAGATTGCGATCAACTCCACGAAAGAAGAGGGCATCCGCATGAATATGCAAGATGCTGTTCGCAAAACATTGGAGGTGGAGCTTGCGCATAATGATAAACTCCTTATCTTCGGTGAGGATGTCGGCGCAAAGGGCGGTGTGCATGGTGCGACGGTTGATCTGCAAGTGAAATTCGGGAAAGATCGCGTTTTTGATACATCACTTTCAGAAGAAGGCATTATCGGACGCGCCGTTGGTATGGCATATAATGGACTTATGCCTGTGCCAGAAATTCAATTCCGTAAATATGCTGACCCAGCGACTGAGCAGATCAACGATCTCGGTACTTCGCGTTGGCGCACACGTTCGCAATTCGCCGCACCGATGGTTGTGCGTATTCCGGTTGGTTTCGGAAAGAAAACCGGTGACCCTTGGCATTCAGTAAGTGCTGAATCAGTATTCGCACATCAAATAGGTTGGCGCATTGCTTATCCTTCAAATGCGGAAGATGCTGTTGGTTTACTTCGCACTGCTCTTCGCGGCGATGACCCAACGTTCTTCTTCGAGCATCGCGCATTGCTCGATACTCCGCAAGCCCGCACTGCCTATCCTGGTGATGAGTACATGGTAGAATTCGGGAAGGCGAGAGTAGCGCGTGAAGGAAATAAAGTAACGGTTGTTGCATGGGGAGCAATGGTTGATAGAGCGTTGCAAGCTGCCGAAGCTCTGAATTTGCCTGATGCCATTGAAGTCATCGATCTTCGCACGATCATGCCGTGGGATAAGGAAGCAGTTCTTGCATCAATAAGAAAGACGAGCCGAGCACTCGTTGTTTGCGAAGATAATTGGACAGCGAATTTCGCTGCCGAGATCACAAGTGTTATCTCACAAGAATGCTTCGAGTATCTCGATGCACCTGTCGAGCGTCTATCCACGATAGATGTTCCTATTCCATATAATGTAGGGTTAATGGAAGCGGCAGTTCCGAATGTTTCAAAAATTAAGCAAGCTATAGAACGTCTTCTTCACTATTAATACATGCACTCTCTTATTGAAATATCAAAGGCCGAGGATATTCCGATCGAGCACCGAGGTACCCCGGTAGGTTTATTTTTGGAGTATCATAATTTGGGCAGACCCTTCGATACATACTCCAACGGTCAATTACTGATAGGAATGTGTATGGATAGCAGGAAGCATCTTACGATCCCTGAAAATTTTGCTTACATTATTCGCACGGGCGGCGCGAACTTGCGATACAGTGAGTTCAGAGTTTCCTATGCGATAGCGCTCGGAAGGTTGCGGCATATCGCTATCGTTGGACACAATAATTGTGGCATGGTACACCTCGAAGAGAGAAAAGAACAATTTATTACCGGACTTATAGAATGCGCTGGATGGAATCGTGCTGATGCCGAAAAACAATTTGATACACATGCCCACCTCCATGAGATCGGTAATGAAATTGAGTTCGCCGCGAGTGAAGCCGAACGCCTACGCACCGTCTATCCTCTTGTAACAGTGGTACCAATGCACTATAAGGTGGAAGATAATAGGATCTATTTGATAGATGAAGGGAAATAGCTTTGACAAAATATTTTATAAAACAAAAGCCCGCTTGTATCAAGCGGGCTTTGTAATTCATCTCAAAATATCAGTTACTGCCGAAAATCCATTCCACCTTTCAATTGCAAAATGAACTCCGTTAGGAGATTTACGCAGTTATCAATATCATTAAGGTCAAGTACTTCTACTGATGAATGCAGATAGCGTGTTGCAGGGCTAAGTACATTTATAGGAATGCCTGAACGTTGTTGACTGATGGGGTCTGCATCGGTTGATGTGTGACCATTATCTACTTCTATTTGATGAGGGATATTTTTCTCAACAGCAACCTTCGTCATCATGTCGCTGATCTTACGATTATTACGAATACCGCGAGAGATAACTGCACCCTTCGATACATCAACTTGTCCCCAGAGTTCTTTGGAGATACCGGGAGAGTCTGTCGACGGAGTAACATCAAGTGCAATAGCAAGCGTCGGGTTCACATGATACCCCGCTTGTCCCGCACCCCATACACCTGTTTCTTCTTGTGCAGAGCTCACTCCATACACGGTCGCTTTCAATTCACTTTTGCGTGCCGCAATATTCTTTAATACTTCAGCTACAATATATACACCAATACGATTATCGAAGCAACGCGCTGTTGCCTTCGTATCTATGAGGCGTTCATAACCTTCTCCATAAATAGCGACATCGCCAATGGCAACATATTTCTCTGCGTCTTCTTTATCTTTCGCACCAATATCGATCCAAATGTCTGAGTAAGTGATCTTTTTGGGACCTCCATCTTCGCCACGCATTTGATGCGGTGCGGTGCGCCCAACAACTCCAGTTACCACGCTACCCGTCTTCGATGAGAAAATACGAACACGATGCGATGGAAGGATCGCAGGATCAACTCCACCGACGCGTGAGACATAAATAAACCCTTCACTACTTATATAACGAATGATAAGTCCGATCTCGTCAGCGTGACCAACGATAAGGACGGAAATATCTTCACTACCTTTAATGGTCGCAATGTTATTACCATGCGGAGTTACTTCGATGGAATCAACGGAGTTCTTCACCTCATCACGGAAGAGTTGCTGGACGTTCTCTTCGTAATTTGATACGCCCGGTGTTTCGATCAGCTTTTGTAGAAATTGCTCTTGGGTCTGTGTCATGAGTTTAAAATAGTAAAGGGGAAATAACGGTATTTCCCCTTCATAGTTTCGTCAAAAAATGCTTTTTTACTTCTTGAAGTTGATCGCAACTGAATTAATGCAGTACCTCAAGCCTGTCGGTTTAGGACCATCATCGAAAACGTGTCCCAAATGTGCGCCACAATTGGAGCATTCGACCTCAGTGCGTGACATGCCGAGTGTCTTATCGGTAATTTCTATAACTTGCGATTTGGAAGACGGTTGATAAAAACTAGGCCAGCCAGTGCCTGATTCAAACTTCGTTTTCGAATCAAAGAGAAGCCAATCACAACATGCACAATAGTATTTTCCCTCTTCGTGGTTATCCCAATACTTACCCGTGAATGCACGTTCTGTGCCCTTCTCACGGGTTACTTCGTATGCTTCGGGTGATAATTGCTTGCGCCATTCAGCGGCAGTCTTTTGGACGCGGAAGCTTTTTGCTTTTTGCTCGGTGCTTTCCGTCTTCGCCTGTGTACATGATGACGTAACGAAAAGAGCAAGGATAAGGAGTAGTGTTTGTACTTTGGTATTCATATTATGCAAGTAAACGTTCTATTTCTAATACGCAGATTTTTGTATAACGGATGTATCTCTTTAGAGTTTCTCCGCAAACTCTGTTACCTCGAATGAGTGGAGCTTGCGTAGATCAAGCACCGTACCTCCGATATTCTCATTGCTCATCATGGAGATGAACTTCGCACCGAAGATAACTTGATCGGCTTTATACGATGTACGAGAATAGATCATTTGGGAGTACATCTCATCGTATGCTTTCATCATCACAAGGATTTCGTAATCTGCTTGCTGAATCTGATCTTGCGTCATATCCAAAAATACACTCGCATCGTCAATGGGATGAACAAGTGTCCAACTCAGCGCAAGGAAGTTTACTTTGTCAAGCTCAAGTGGAAGGTTGTAAAATTTTCTGACCTTTGTCCCATCAATGACTTCATTTCGAGCAGCAACCATTCTCGCTTCGATCTCGATAAGATGATTGCGTCTGCCATTGACAAGGCGTACCATCAATGCTTTTCCGTCATGGAATGGAGCGATGAGAGCACGATCGGAATAAAGCAACTTCGCTGTTGGACGAGAAAATCTACCCCAAAGAAGGCTCGTCGAAAGCGCAAATGCCAATAAACCAAGAGTGGATTCAATGGCAGCAACAGAACTTGATAAAAAACCCACAGGACTAATGCGCCCATAGCCAAGTGTCGTTAGCGTTTGCGAGCTAAAGAAGAAAGCTTCAGAGAATTTTTCCATCGACGTTTCACCGATCACCCCCGAAAGATGCTCAGTCCCTATTATATAATAGACGATGCCGAAGAATATATTGAGGACGATGAATGTGCTTAAGAGAATAATAAAAAACTTGGGCCACGTAAGCGAGATCGTTGTATGATATGCATCAGAAAACAATGTTCGTGCATCACCCTTGCGACGTACATTCGGTGTGCCGTCGGAATTCACTAACCTCTCACCTCTCGAAACAGCACGTGAGCCAAACCCAAGCTCTGCCGCTTGTTCGGGATGAGGGGTAAGCTTTACACGTAAGCCGCGCTTCCAAGCTTTTAAGGTTTGCTTTGTTTCAGTTGCCATGAAAAATCAATGATGCTGAATTTATACAATATCGCAAACCAGTCGGTGCAGGTCCATCTTCAAAGACATGACCTAAATGTGAGTCACAGGTAGCACATGTTATTTCTGTACGCATCATTCCAAATTTATGATCGGAGGATTCTTTGACAACGACAGCCTCTGTCGGTTGATAAAAACTGGGCCAACCACAACCGGATTCAAACTTTGTTTCTGAGGCAAAAAGGGGCGTGTCACAGACGATGCAATGATACATCCCATGCTCGTGATGATCCCAATACTCCCCCGTAAAAGCACGTTCTGTGCCTTTTTCTTGGGTTACCTCATACTGAATTGGGGTAAGGCGTGTTTGGAGTTCTTCTTTTGAAAAATTCATATTGCTTCTATAATAGTCTCTATACCTATAACGGAAAAATACTTACTCCGTTTCGCAGAAGGTACCATGTGCAATATAAAAATTCTTCATAATAGGAATGAAAGCACCAGGCTCTTTGGGCATAAAGCGTTTGGTTACAACGCGTTGCTTTTCCGCTACATCGGCAACAATGAACACACTTTCGGGTATATCACCATCGCCAAGCGTACAAACAAAATGTACTTTCCCTTGCTTCTCAGTATTGGCGATCCATCCATCTATTTCCCTATTGATACGTTCAAGGGTGATATCTTTTTGTCCGAAACGAACATTATTCAACCGCAGTGCTTCATACGAACGCATATCCTCTCCATCCCCTTCGCAGAGTTTTCCTTTATAGAAATTCATCGGAAGGATCTCCGGAATACTTCTCCCCGCAACAACAGCTTCATCTGTTTGCATACTATCACTTACTTCTTTCACGGAATGTGCCTTCACAATAAACATCCCCCCACCCCCCTCAAAAGGACCAGCCGCAACAAGAAAGCCCGATTGCAAAAAGCGAGTCATATCAAGCAAATGCTTTTGTTGGATATAGGTGTAGGTTGAATCATCTATTTTCAGAAGCTCAACTGGGGGGTTTAAGAATACGAAATAATAGCGCATCGAATCAGCACTATATGAGATAGATGATAAAGTCAAAAGAAGAGCAAAGATAAAAAGAGGACGAAGTTTCATAGGGTTGTTAGCGTTCAAGAAAATATATTTTGAACTGCGCAAGTTCTTTCAGCTCTTCTTCCACATATCGTGCAAACAATTTCTCACCAACCTGCGAACGCAATGCCGATATACCAACATCTATCAATCGGACGCCTTTCTCCGTGAGAAAGATATTATCATAAGGTTCGCCGCGTTCACTTAAAGGGCGTTTAATATCATGATGTACAAATCCTGCTTTGTGTAATTGTATCAATTCATCTTCAAAGACTTCATACAGCAATTCGCGCTTTTCTACTTCGAGTCCGCGATAGTCAAGGGGATATAGACGCTCCATAACGATCATTTCTGAGCCGGAGTTGGGGTCAGTATCCAAACGTATGAACTTTGCGACGAGGTCATTAATAACATTTGCAAACTTCATCTTCTCTGCTTCGGAGCCAATATCGCTTCGTGTATCATCAGCAAAGAGCTTTCCGCACTCAGTGGCGGAGATGGCAATAACAGTATTGTTATTGCCTGATGAAAGCCGATGTTGATAATATGAACTCATTTCTTTTTCTTCCTGTGTGCGACCGAGGCCTTTATCATTTGCTGTAAAACTTTCGTGTCAACATCTGCGAGCTTCTTGATGTGTAAACATGAGCCGCTGACCTTGTATTTACCTAATTTCGGCGCAAGTGTTTCATACTCCTCAAAGGCTGAGCCAATATAGAGTGTGATGTTCGCCTTACGAGGAGAGAAACCAATAAGCATCCACTCACCTTCGCTACTTTTACCTTGATAATGATACGAGCCAAAACCAACGATAGCAGAACCCCACATCTTCGGCTCCGCCTTCGTTGCTTTCTGCATCATCTCCGAAACAGCGTAGCAATCCTCGCGCTTAACCTCATCCTCCAAAGCATCCAAGAACGCCTTGACAGAAGCGTCATTGAGCTTGGTTTTGATTTCGTATTTGGCCATGATCCCTACCTCACCACCTCCAACAGAATCTCGGCGATGTCTTTTACTCGCACGTTGTCTACTTGTTCTTTGGCTTTAACGCCGTCTGACATCATTGTCATGCAGAAGGGGCAGGCTGAGGCGATGGTCTTTGCGTCGGTCGCTAATGCTTCTTCGGTCCGTTCGATGTTGATGCGCTTGCCTTCGGTTTCTTCCATCCACATCTGTCCGCCGCCTGCGCCGCAGCAAAGTCCTTTGGATTTATTACGATCCATCTCGACGATCTCCAAGCCGGGGATATTTTCCAACACAGCGCGAGGTGCATCGTAAATATCATTCGATCTGCCGAGATAGCATGAATCGTGATACGTCACGCGCTCTTCAAGGTCTTTGGTAATGACAAGATCACCCTTGGCAAGAAGCTCGGCAACGTATTCGGTGTGATGGACGATGTCGTAATTTCCTCCGAAATCGCCCCATTCATTCTTGATCGCATTGAAGCAATGCGGACACGTCGTAACGATCTTCTTCACGTTGTAGCGATTAAGCGTTTCGACATTTTCTTTGATGAGCGTCTGCGCCAAGTATTCATTGCCCATTCTCCGTGCAGGGTCGCCAGTGCATTTTTCTTCGGTGCCGAGTATCTTGAAATTCTTTCCTGCTATTTGCATCAGCTCTGCAAAGGCGCGTGAAATACTTTTTGCTCGTGCATCGAATGAACCGGCACATCCAACCCAGAAGAGGATCATATCTTCTTTCTCTTCAGGTTTTACTTTTGCTGAATACTCTGCCATTGTCTCAATGCCAAGACCATCAGCCCAATCGGCACGTTCGCTTGGTGAGAATGCCCACGGCGAATAGTTATTCTCCATCGAGCTGAATGCTGATTGCAATTCCGGTGGGAAGTTCGCTTCCATCATCACGAGATTACGGCGCAAGTCAACGATCTCGTCAACGTGCTCGATCATTACAGGACATTCCTGAATACATGCCTGGCAGGTCGTGCATTGCCAAAGCATTTCGTTCGGGATATAATCACCTATGAATGTCTTCGCCTCAGCTTCTTCCTTGCTCATGCGAGGTTTTGTACCGAGCAACGTCCCAGGGTTTGGGGACTGATGAGTTTCGAGTGATGGATTATGAGTGGAATGCGGGTCGGGTGTTTTTCCGGCGATCGCATCTTCCCATGAAGGAAATCCGAACGCATTATCTGCCATCAAATACGGAGCCTTATCGAGCATCCGTTCGCGCGTAGCGATGATGATCCATTTCGGATCAAGTGATTTGCCCGTTAAATTTGCAGGGCAGACTGACGAGCATCTTCCGCAATGCGTACATGTATCGCCATCAAAAAGCTGCTTCCATGAAAGATCTTCAATATCCTTCGCTCCATATTGTGTAAGCGTCTCGTCCTCAAAATTTATTGCCTTGAGATAATTCTTTTTACGAAGATCGGAGAGGAATACATTTGGGATACTCGTCATTACGTGCAAATGCTTCGAGTACGGCAAGTAATTCATAAAGCCGAGAACGGCAATGATATGTATCCACCAGAAGACTTCAAACAAAACTTCCGTCTTGCCACAGCTACAGAAAAAACCCGATAGAGCACTTGTGAGAGGACGTACTTCATGCGGATAGATACCGCCAACAGCTATACGCGTTGCGTTCGTAAAAAGAAGTGCGATACAGATCACGGCTATTGTTGCCAACACCATCATCGCATCCTTCTTCTCGTGTGCATCACCTTGCAGACGTTTGACCTTCGAAACAACTCTGCGATACCATGCGCCGAATAGCGAAAAGATGATAAGTGCGATGAAGATATCTTGCGATACCGTTATCACGGAATATGCTCCGCCGAGGAAAGACAGCGAGAATCGCCCGATGATCCCTTCACCAATAGACTCAATAACGGCAAACAGGAGAACGATAAAGCCCCAGAAAATGAAGGCATGGATCGGACCGGCGACGGGATCGCGCATGATCTTCGATTGCCCGATGGCAATGACGAACGTGCGGCGCAAGCGCTCAGGGATGTTATCGAATCGGTTCGTCCATTTGCCGACACGCAGGAAATCCGTGAGCTTGCGTACATTATACGCAACCCCACCAAACGCCGCCACCAGCACCCCCAGAAAGATAATCGTCTTAACAGTCATAAATTAAAGTCGCAAGTTAGAAAGGCAAAAATACGACATGAATGAGCCTGTGGTAACTTATAGTAGCCAGACGCCACTCCGTGCTAGCCAGTTCTCTATTTCCAAACGTGAATTTTTATTCATAATCGCTAAGAAAGCGACCCGAAAAGTCGGTTTTTGGTGTCATTAGAGTAGAATTATCAGTCGGGAACTGTGGGTTCCGAAACTATGCGACGGGTTTTACGAATAAGAAATAGTCAAGAAATCCACAATTTTTGATAAAATCCTCTGTGGTTTAGGAACGTTTTTTGTGGATAGGTCTGAAAAATGTCGTATATTTGTTATTCTTGATTGGAAGAGATGACGGTAGGGGTTCTTCTCGGTGGGAGCATAATAACAACTCCCCCTTTATGGAAAAAAATCCCACAATATGAAAATGATTTCTTGTAGGCTACGATTACGAATGGTCTTAAGGAAGAAAAAGAAGGCATAGCACAATGGATACTGTAGGACAATTAGATGATAAGGTGATTCGTGCACGGCATAAGGACTTCGAACGCGAAGCGATGCCGCACGTCACTGCACTGTATAACTTCGCTCTGCGTATGACGAGCGACCCTGACGACGCGAATGATCTCCTCCAAGAGACGTACATGAAGGCGTACCGTTTTTGGGATAAGTTCGAGCCAGGCACGAACTGCAAGGCGTGGTTATTCCGTATCATGAAGAACTCGTACATCAATATTTATCGTAAGGAATCGAAAGAGCCGGATAAAGTTGATTACGAAGACATTCAGAATTTTTACAACACCATCCGTTCGGAATACACTGACCCGAACGATATGGAAGCGCGTCTCTATCGTAATCTTTTAGATGATGATCTGACCCGTGCTGTGGAATCTCTTCCCGAAGATTTCCGCACCGTCGTTATTCTTTGCGACATCGAAGGATTTACGTACGAGGAGATCGCTGAGTTCGTGGACTGCCCAATAGGGACTGTCCGTTCAAGACTTCACAGAGGCAGAAAGCTTCTGCGCTCCAAGCTCATCGAGTATGCCCGCATCCGAGGCTACAACGTTGACGAAGAGCGTCATCGCAAGACCCGTCACGAGGAAGAATTGGGACTCGTTGGCGCGGCAGGCGGAATTCATAAGAATTAAGCTCTTCGCAAAAAGCGATCAGCATGAAAGACCCTACTTTTGTAGGGTCTTTTTTTATACCCACCTCAATCAGACGGAACTCAAGTAAACGTCGTTTAGTTAATAATCGTAGTTATGGGAATATCAGAAAGAAAAGAACGAGATAGGGAGTCAATGAAGAGCCTCATTATGAATGCGGCGATGGAGTTGTACCTTGAAGAAGGTTTTGAGAAAGTAACGATCCGAAGCATTGCAGAGAAGATAGAGTTCAGCCCGGCAACGATCTATCTGTATTTCAGAGATAAGGATGAGATCTTTTATGCGCTCTATAACCTATCTTTCGGTTTGTTCGTCGCTGACCAGGCAAGATATTCTGGAATTAGCGACCCCCATGAACGCCTGTATCAACGCGCGAAAGCCTATGTTAAATGGGCGATGGATAACCCCAAGCTCTATGACCTGATGTTCATCATCGAAATACCGATGAATGTCATCGCTGAAGAACACTGCGAAGATATTGGTAAATTGGCATACCAACAATTGAAGGAGACCGTTGCCGAATGCATTGACAGTGGCACACTCAAGATCAAGAATGCTGAACTCGCTTCAATGATGGTATGGAATATGCTCCATGGCGTATCATCCCTCATCATCAAGAAGAGAATCATCATTCCGAATGAAGAAGTTGAGCAAATGACAAAGGCAATCGTTGAGAGCTTCTTTTTACTCATAAGCAGATAAACATTTTTTTTACACTCAACTAAACATTGTTCATAAATAACCCGTCGTTAATATGAAAACATCATTCATACAGTTCATTATCGTCATATCACTTATCCTGGGGTTTGAATTCGCAAGCGCTCAGGAGACAACACCAAGCCAGACCGTCAAAGGCACGATCACTGCACTTGATAACGATCAACCCGTCATTGGTGCGAACATCTACATTATTGATACCAAGCTCGGGGCAAAAAGCAAAACAGACGGTACATTCCGAATCGAGAAAGTCCCCGTGGGTAGACTTACGCTCCGAATCACAGCCGCGGGATTTGAGACGATCACGCAGGACATTCTCGCAACAAGCGGCAAGCAAGTCGTGCTGACAATTCAGATGAAAGAAAAAGTCGTCAAGGGCGAAGAGATCATCGTTCGCGCTGGTGATAACTTCAAACCCAATAACGAAGAGGCACTCATCAGTGCAGCAACATTCTCGGTTGATGAAGTCAAGCGTTTTGCTGGAAGCCGTGAGGACCCCGCACGCATGGCACAGAGCTTCGCAGGAGTTGTCGGGGTTGACGATCAACGCAATGATATTATCATACGTGGCGGCTCACCAACAGAGTTACTTTGGCGACTCGATAACATTGACATCCCCAACCCAAATCACTTTGCCACACAAGGCGCAACGGGCGGACCCGTGAATGCGATCAACGTCAATCTTCTAAATAATAGCGACTTCCTTACCGGTGCTTTCCCCGCAGAATATGGGGATAAGATGTCAGGTGTATTTGATCTTCGGACGCGCAAAGGAAATAGCGAGCGATTTGAATTCGTTGGTCAACTCGGCTTTGCAGGATTTGAAGCGTTGATCGAAGGTCCGCTTTTTGGCAATGGAAGTTCTTTCATCGCAAGCTACCGTAAATCAACGTTACAGATATTCGATGCACTCGGTATTGATTTCGGATTTGCAGGAGTGCCGAAGTACGATGATCTTACGTTAAAAGCAGATATTCAACTCGGTGCGAATGACGCACTCTCTATAATCGCCCTCGGCGGCAGAAGTGATATTAATATCGAACAAAGCAAGCAAGATACTGTCTATACTGGAGACTTTGACATCACCAATGGCAGTGATCTTGGGGTGCTTGGTGCAAATTGGAAACATCTCTTCAATGATAAAACTGTTGGACAATTTACCCTCAGCACTGTCTATGCAAAATTCAGGACGCAGGTTGATTCGCTTACAACAGATAATAACAATCACGTCACAAGCAAAGACCTCTTTTATAAAAGCGATTCCAAAGAAGGATTTTATTCTGCAAAGTATAAACTCAGCTATAGTGCTGATGTATCAAATGTGTTTAGCGGCGGCATTGAAGCGCGTCTGCCCTATTATGATCTGAATGAGGCGCGAAGCACGGTGCGTGATGAAGCAAATGGTATTCCGTATTCTATCAACGCAGACGGCTCTTCGTTTCATGCACTGAGTTTTTTGAATTGGCAATGGCGTCCGAACGACGAGTTCACATTTAACACTGGAGTGCATCTTCAGTATTTCGAGATCAGCAAGAAAACATCAATCGAACCTCGATTTGGCGCAGCATGGGCTTTTGCTGAAGGGCAATCACTCACAGCAGGTATTGGTATTCATCGTCAATCATTGCCGCTTGTGATCTATTTCGGAAATGCCGCAAACAAGGATCTTGACTTCTCTCAATCTATCCATTATATCTTAGGATACTCCAATCAACTCGCAAGTGACTTGCTCTTGAAAGTTGAGGGTTACTACAAAGACATATCCCATGCCGCGGTGGCACGTGATACGCAGAGTTCTTTCAGTATGTTGAATTCAGGAAGCACTTTCGGAAATGTATCAACGAATAAGGCACTTATCAGTACGGGATTAGGCAAAGCGTATGGAGTTGAGCTAACGATGATGAAGCATTTCTCTGATGGATATTATTTTACAACGACAGGCTCATTCTTCCATCAACGTTTCACTGGTTCGGATGGCGTTTGGCGCGACGGTGCATTTGATAACCAATTCATCGTCAACGTGCTTGCAGGATATGATTGGAAGATCAGCCCGACATTCTCAATAGAATTCTCAGGGAAATACACTGCAGCCGGTGGAGCTCCATATACTCCGATCGATACCTTCAAGGCAAAAAAATATAATGCGTCGGGGCAATTCGGGCAGTTTTATTATGATGAATCCCGCGCGTATGGGGAGCGATACCCGACATATCAGCGATTGGATGTGAAAGTGGAATTCCGTCAGAACCTCGGCTCCGTCTCAATCATCGGGTTTTTCACAGCAGAAAACGTCCTGAACCGTGCGAACGTCCTGAGCTATGCCTACGATCCACGTAACCAAAGGATCAAGCAGATCAACCAATTAGGGATATTCCCCTATGGCGGTTTCCGCGTAGAATTTTAAGGGAAAGGGTCCATAACCTCTCCGTTTTAATGCACTTGAAGTCAGATCGGTAGCACAAATTCCTGGGTTGTGCTACCGATCTGTCATTTGTCACAAAGCAACCTCTTCGCGTGTCGCTCTAAATCACAGATATTTCCAGGAAACATTCTCTATACATTCTGGAAACATCTGTCAGGTTTTTGGGTTATATTTAAGCTTCGTTCGGACAGACTAAGCCCTGTTCCACGAAAAAATTTTAACTCACGGACATCGTGTCCACTTTCACTTAAAAAAAACGGCTTCGTATGAAAACAATGTTACGTCATTTCTTTATATTCGTGCTTATGATCGTTGCCTTTACGGTGACGAAGGCACAGTGGTCTGAAATACCTAGACTACCTGTTTTGCTTAATTGGCCAATGACAGCACAACTTGATGGTAAGTTCTACGTCTTTGGTGGCACAGACAATGCTGCGTCAAAAAACGTATATGTATACTCTCCTGGTGATGCAAGTTGGACAAAGCTTACCGTCACTATGCCAAAGGCAAAATTCGGCGGTTACGCTGCTGCAGTAAACGGTAAAATTTATATTGTTGGCGGTATGATCATCAGTGGTACAAGTTATGCTACAAATAACGAGACCTATGAATTTGATCCCGTCGCAGGAACATTCACTACCAAAGCACCCATTCTTGCTAAACTTGCATTTTTTGCAGGTGCACAGGTAGGTGGGAAGATATTTGTAATCGGTGGAGCGACAGGAACAGCATCATCAGTTGTGGACTCAAACCTTATACAAGTATATAACCCGACTACTGATACTTGGGTAAAGTCAACTTCAAAACCTCCATATACTACTCGCTATGCTGCAAGTGCAGTATCAAACGGTAAAATTTATGTGATGGGTGGTAACGATGCCTCGGGGTACCTCGATCAAGCATGGAGTGGAACAGTAAGTGGTGATAATGTTACTTGGTCTGAGCTTTCAGCGATGCCAAATGGATTAACACGTCCATCAGCTGGTGCTGCTAATGGTAAAATCATCTTTACCGGAGGAGTGAACAACCAATCTCCAGCAGGTTATTCTAACACATATATATTTGATGAAGCGACAAGTAAGTGGTCATCATCATACGCACTACCAGTGGCTACATATAATGCAGGGCAACTTTTTGGTGCAGGAAGTGATCTTTATTTTGCGGGCGGATTGGCTAATGATAGAGCGTTCAAGTTCACAATAAGTGATGCTAAACAACCTCTTGCTGTGATAAATACACCTTCTTTATTGATCAATTTGCCTCAAGGAGAAACTCGTGAACTTATGTATTCTGTTCAAAACTTAGGTGTTGCACCTCTCACCGTAAATATCGAGATACCTTCAGATGCTAAGTGGCTTTCATCATCGTCGGCTTCACTTTCTGTCAATCCACTTCAGAGTGATAATATTTCCCTTATAGCAAATGCGGGATCTCTCGCCCAAGGTTTGTATAAGACAACAGTGACTCTCAAAACTAACGACCCTGCA
Source organism: Kapaibacterium sp. (SeqCode) (assembly GCA_046598695.1). Lineage (GTDB taxonomy): Bacteria > Bacteroidota > Ignavibacteria > Palsa-1295 > Palsa-1295 > JBKJHR01. The sequence goes on along the minus strand of JBKJHR010000118.1, from coordinate 1,094 downwards.
AAGGCAACGATTACTTTTGATGTTAAGATGTATGTTCTTGGCAGTAGCATTGTTACACAGTCAACAAATGTTCTCTTGGAAGAAGGTACCGGCGATTGGTGTGGATGGTGCCCTTCTGGTCATGAAATTGTTGCACTAATTCACGGTAACTATCCCGATAACTTTATCAGTCTTCAATATCATGGAGGTTCTACAACAGAGCCCTATCAAATTGCTTCTGGAGTAAAATTACTCAGCAAGATGAATATTCAGGGGTATCCTAATGCTTCTATACAGCGTTGGTTTTTCCCAGGTGAGACTTATCAAATGACTAATAGAGGGGCGTGGGCAAGTTATGTAGACCGAGTCCTTGAAGAGACCCCTACATCGCCTGTTACAATAAATATACTCTCCTATAAGTTTGATAAGACAACCCGCAAGGTTGATGCAAAGATTGAGTTACAACGAGCACATGCCATGATAAATGATGCAACATCAACAATTCGTTTGACGACCGTTGTAAAGGAAAGTGGCATCATTAGTTCGCAAGTTGATTACGTCAATGGAAACCATACGGATTATGAACATAAGGACGTAGTACGCCAGATGATACCCAATGAGCTTGGTACTACTGTTAATTTTGGTACGGGTACGATAATAGATGGAAATATCGTTGAACCAGGTAGCAAGGTAACAGTAAATGTCTCATTTACTGTAAACGACACTGTAGATGTCACATCTGAAGCTGACATTGTCTTTATCGCTAATGTTGTAAAAGGAACATCTACTTTGGGTTCAGTTCTTCAAGCAAAATCTATCCCTCTTGAAAGCCAAGTAAGCTCAGTAAAGACATCAGATGATGCGAAAGCAGTTTTGGTATCCAACTATCCAAACCCAGCTTTAAAGAACACAAATTTCGTGTACTCGCTCACAAAGCCATCAATCGTCTCTATTGCGGTTTATGATGTTTTAGGGCGTGAGATTGCTCAAGTTGTTTCTAATGAATGGCATGAGAAAGGTACATACGAAACCAATCTCAGTGTTGATAAATTGTTAGGTGGAAGTTACATCTATAAATTTACTGCAGAGGGTAAAACGTTAACGGGCACTTTGAC
>JBKJHR010000048.1:0-10339 GCA_046598695.1 Kapaibacterium sp. (SeqCode) | reverse complement strand
ATTGGTCTGAACGCTGTCGGATTAAATCCGGCTCTTCTTGATTATGACCACTCCAAACGATTTGAAGTCCGCATCTTTCCTATTGCAGCCTATGGACTTGATGCAGGATCGAGTTTTCGTAATGCCTCGGTGCTTGGCAACGTTTTCGATATTAAGCCTGATTCTAATGGAAGATTCTCTGATGAGAAGATAAAAGATGTGACGAATACCTTGAATGATAATAAGTTGTCGGGACGAGGTGATGTCAACATACTTGGTGTGGCATACCATACTCCTGATTACGGGAGTTTTGCATTTACATGGACAACACACGCCGCATTGAGGACAGAGATACCGCAAGCCTTTCTTAATTTTTTCTATAATGCTGCAAGTAATCTTCTTCAAGAATCTGGCAGTTATACCGACTTTGATTTGCAGGGACTCTGGTACAGTGAATATGCGCTATCTTATGCAAGAAATCTCTACACTGCAACAGACTCACTTGCCTACATAAAATCCTTACATGGCGGAGTTTCATTAAAATATGTAGGTGGAATTGGAATACTCAAGTTACTCAGCGGAAATCACTTTTCCTATCAAGCTGTAGGAGGAGGTACATATACCGATATTGGATTTACCGTTCTCTCCTCATTGACTGACGACTTTGATCCACAGCACGTTCCGAATAGATTTAGCTTTGATTTTTTAGCAAGTTCACATGCTGGTTCTGGGTTGGGTGTTGATATTGGTTTTGCATCTTCAATGGGAAATACCAAATCAGGTAAGCCACCGATCTATGTCGGGGCTTCAATTACGGATATTGGCTATATCAATTGGACAGATCATACGAAAATCCGTCACGGAGAAAATCAGCGTGACTCTATCTTTGCTGACGGGACTATTAAAGATCTGAGTGACACATTAAATCAGCTTCAAGGCAAACTCGTTGATACTTCCGGCTTCACTACAAAACTTCCGACGATGCTTCGCATTGGTGCGAAGATCGATCTTGATGCCATGGGGACAAAGATCGGTTCGTTTGCCCCTGCTATCTCCGCTGAATTTGATATGGGCTTAACTGACATGGTCGGTAGTTTGAAAAACCCTCGTTTTGGCTTAGGTTTTGCGATGGGGCGAAATAGTGATGCTTCCCTCCCCTTGCGATTTGGAGCTGGCTTTGTTATCGAGAAAGACGCATCAGATATTACGCTTGCCGCAGGAACTACGATCTTCGATTTCGTAAAAATAGACATTGCCACAGCGCACTTCCTCGATCTCTTCAGTTCAGGATCACGTTTGGATTTGGCATTTAGCATTTCTGCGACGTTTTAGGGGGTGGTCTTACCTCACGAATGATAACGGCTTCTTCATTGTTTACAACAGTCTATGAGTCAAATGTCGGGCATATTCCAAACACTTTTACCGGTATTCTATGGGGTACTCCTCATAGGATTTGGTAGTGTGTTTTTCCGACAAACTGTAAACCGCAATTGGCTCTTTCCCACGGTTATCGCCACTCTCGTCCTTCATATCCTCTACATTGGTGCATATACAGTTGCTGCGGGGCATTGCCTCCTGACAAACATCTACGAATTGTCGTCTCTCATTGCTTTCACACTCTTAGCAACCTATGCTGTTGTTGAGTTGAGGAAATCTGGCTTTTCAGCTGGCACAGGGATGATGGTCGTCCTCGTATCATGTGTTTTTCAGTTCATCTCCTCCATCAATGCGAATCCCTTGCATCTACATGACACTTCACAGATATTTTCTAATCTCCTGTTTAATCTTCACGTCACAACTGCAGTCTTCGGTTATTCCGCTCTGACCCTTGCGACGATCTACGGCTCTCTTTATCTCTTACTTTACCGAGCAATGCGACGGAATGCCTTCGGTCCCCTCTTCCATGAAGTGCCGAGTCTTGATCGCTTAGAGTCATTCGGTATACGAGCCTCAGCAGTAGGATTTCTCTTTTTATCGGTTTCGATTATTTTTGGGGCGCTACTTGTCGGCAAAAACCCCCAAGCCGCAAGTTTTATTTATTACATTACAGACTCAAAAACCATAGCAACACTCCTGATCTGGCTTGTTTTTGGTTTGACGCTTCTGCTTCATCGCATAACAAAAATAGAAGGACGCAAACTCGTACTTTTTTGGATGTCGGGATATGCACTGACGCTTCTTTCGATGACGATCATTAATTCATTCAGTTCTGATTTTCATAATTTTCTTTAATAAGTGCCACAGAAACTTATAGCGGTAGGTATCAGCCATCACGAAGTCCCTGTGGAACTTCGGGAGAAGTTGGTCTTTGCCCCAAATGAGATCAAGGCAATCTTAGAGCGGATGAAGGACTCAATAAGTAATGAGGCACTCCTCATCTCAACGTGCAATCGTACCGAGCTATACACTCGTCCGCACCATGATGAATTAAATACTGATTACCTCATTGATTTTCTTTTAGAAGCAAAGAAGCTATCATCGGATGAGCGCAGCGAACTTCGGAAATACTTTCTCAAGTTATCCTATTGTGATGCTATTCTTCATCTCTTTGAAGTAATAGCCGGAATTGATTCACAGATCATCGGAGATCAACAGATATTCGGGCAAGTAAAGGACTCTTTCCGTATCGCAGATGAGGCTGGTGCAAGTGGCTCTTTTATGACGAAGTTCGCTCATGCAGCCTTTCGCGTAGCAAAGCGGGTGCGCACTGAGACGGATATAGTGAGTGGCGCAGGAACAATTAGCTATGCAGCTGTGGAATTTGCGCGCAAGGTATATGCCGATCTCAAGTCTCGTACCGCTCTTGTTATAGGAGCAGGTGAAACTGCAGAGATTGCGGCGAAGCATCTTCTTGAAAAAGGAATAAAAAAGATCTTTATTGCGAATCGGACAAAAGAGAATGCCGAGTCGATGCTCAGTCGTCTAGGCTTTTCATTGGAATCGAGCAATCACTCTGTAATTACTCTTTCAGAAATGACAACGATCTTAGCTGAGACAGATATTGTCATCAGCTCTACGTCGAATGAGAATTACGTTCTCACCGCGCGCGACATTGCTGAAGCTTTGAAGCATCGCAAGTCATCTGCTCCGCTTGTGCTCATCGATATTGCCGTTCCACGTGATATTGACCCGAAAGCGGCAGAGATTCCGAATGTCTTCTTGAAGGATATTGATGATCTCACGATGATCGTTAATCAGAATATTGATAAGCGTAAATCGGAAGTACCACTTGTAAAGGCAATTATCTCTGAAGAGTTTACCGACTTTCTTTCTGTATTCTCTCGAATGCAGGCAGCACCGACGATCAAAGATCTGCGTGAGAAATTTGAGATGGTGCGATTAGAAGAACTAGAACGAAATAAGCATCGCTTTAACGAAGAAGAACTCCACGTGATTGATGAAATGACGAGAAAAATGATAAACCGTCTCCTTCATACACCAACAGTAATGCTCAAAGAATCAACTTCTACGAGTGATGATCTTCAAGCACGTGTCGAACTTGTTCGCTCGCTTTTTGCACTAGAAAACACTGATAAAGGAGGCGACGACTAATTCCGTATGTCTGAAAAGAAAAATATTATTATTGGTACTCGCGGGAGTGACCTTGCCCGTTGGCAAACAGAATTTGTTAAGTCTCAGCTACTTTTACATTTTCCATCTCTTGTTGTTGATGTTATTATCATTAAAACAACAGGTGACAAAGTATTGGACTCCCCTCTTGCTGAGATCGGAGGCAAAGGCGTTTTTACCAAAGAATTGGAAGATGCACTAATTGCAAAAGAAATTGATATAGCTGTCCACAGCTTGAAAGACCTTCCAACGGAATTACCAAATGGCTTACAAGTTGGAGCGACATTGAAGCGAGCTGCCGTTGAAGATGTTTTTCTTTCAAACGATAGCACTGCTGAATTATTTACGTTACCCATTGGAGCAACAGTCGCTACCGGCAGCATCCGCCGTAAAGCACAGATACTTGCCAAGCGACCTGATCTGAATATCGTTGATATTCGAGGGAATGTACCAACCCGCATCAATAAGCTCCACAATTCATCGTGGAATGGTATGATCTTAGCGCAGGCAGGAGTTGAGCGTCTCGGTTTAATGAAGAATGTGAATCATATTATTGCCGTAGGCGACGTTCTTCCCGCACCTGGGCAAGGAGCAATAGCAATTGAAATGCGTGAAGGAGACACGGAAACATATTCGTACTTACAACACCTTAACGATGCTGTTACGGAACGTTGTGTCACCGCTGAACGAACGGTGCTTAGTGCATTAGGCGGAGGATGTCAACTTCCACTCGGCACGTATGCTCGTTACGAAGAAGGTACTTTGACGCTCGATGCTTGTTACCCCATAGCGGGAGAAAATGAATTAGTGAGAGTAAATTATTCGTCACAAAGCGATGACGCAGTAGAATTAGGAATAGTGGTTGCAAAGATGTTAATGAATAACACTGGAATACGTATATAATGGCAAGAATACTACTGACAAGGCCTGCAAAACGCTTAACTGGTGATGACAACTCGTTTATGACGATCTTGACGGCGCAGGGACATGAAGTCATCGAATTACCGATGATCAATATGGCATATCCAAAAGATAAAACAGATCTTGATTCATCTCTCAGACGTCTCGCAAGCAAAGAGTTTGATTATGCATTGCTTTCAAGTCCGACAGCGATAGAATTTTTTCACGACAGGGCAAAAAAGCTTGATCTTGTTTCTGCGATACAAGATTCGATCGAATTTGGCACCGTTGGTGCTGTTTCTGCCAAGAGACTTCAAGAATTTGGATATAAACTTGGCCTACCACTTCCGAGTCAAGGCGCAGGAGCGGCGGCTCTGCTAAAGTCCTTGCGTACATTTGATCTTTCCGGAAAGAAGGCTTTGCTCTTACAATCGCAAATGGGCATCCGCATCATGGAACGCGCTTTTGAGATGGTCGGTGCAACAACTGAACACGTCACGCTTTATAATACAACAGGACCAAGCCTTCGTGATATCACAAATCTTCTCCGATTATTGGAAGGAAGTGAGGGAGCGATACCGGATATGATCGCATTCTTCTCCCCTTCTGCCGTTGAATTCTTTGTACAGGCACTTGCAGAGACATCTGTTAATCTGCTTCATACGCTTCCGCCGCTTGCCGCTATCGGTGAGACAACCGCATTTGAAATTCGGATTCGCGCCGAAAAGACTCCGGCAGTGATTGCCCGAAAAGCAAATCAAGAATCATTAGCTCACGATATTATTGAATACTTATCACAGCCACAAATAGATGCAGTATAATTTACAAAACGATCTTCTTCTTCGTGCCGCTCGAATGGAAACTACCGAGCGTCCTCCAGTATGGTTTATGCGCCAAGCTGGACGGTACTTACCAGAATACCGTGCCCTTCGCGCACAGCATGATTTTCTAACCATGGTCAAGACTCCCGAACTTGCTTCGGAAGTAACGGTTCAGCCTGTTGATATTGTTGGTGTCGATGCTGCAATTATCTTTTCGGATATTCTCGTCATTCCCGAAGCAATGGGTATGGATTTGAAAGTGGAAGAAGGAAAGGGCGGTCCTCGTTTTGATGATCCTATTCGCCTTTATACACAGATCAGAGACTTAAAAAGGATTGATGTTACGAAAGATCTTAGTTACGTTACCGATGCGATAAAGGCAACGCTCGAGAAACTTCAGGGGCGGGTGCCGCTCATTGGTTTTTCTGGTGCACCGTGGACACTGCTTTGTTATATGGTTGAAGGTCATGGTTCGAAGGATTTTCGCTACGCTAAGGAGATGATCTTCACGCGTCCTGAAGAAGCCCACATGCTTCTTGGGAAAATACGCGACGCTGTCACTGATTATCTCGTTGCGCAGATCGAAGCAGGGGCGCATGTCGTACAAATTTTTGATACCTGGGGAGGGATTCTTACACCAGATGATTTTAGAACATTCTCACTTGATTATATCGGCGAGATCGTTCGTGACGTACGAGCGCGGACAAAAGACCGGGCGCCGATCATCGTCTTTTGTAAAGGAGCTAACCATTCTATTGGTGAGATCGTCGCAACTGGCTGCAATGTTATCGGACTTGATTGGACGATCGATATTTCCGAAGTGAAGTTTCTCGTTGACGGACAAGTTGCATTGCAAGGGAATCTTGATCCAGTGTTGCTCTATGCACCTGAACACATCATTGAAGAACGTGTACGTGAAATTGCAAAGAAGATGGGTGATCCTCGCGGACACATCTTTAATCTTGGACATGGAATTACGCCGGATGTACCCGTCGAGAATGCCAAAGCATTTATTGCGGCTGCAAAGAAAGCATATACACAACTATAATATCTACAGATGTTTGAACAACTCTCCTCGTTGAGAGAACGAGCACAGGAATACCTGAAAAATCTCCAAGAGCAGATAACATCTGCGCTGGAGGTAGTTGATGGTGCAGGTAGATTTCGCGAAGATCATTGGGAGCGTCCAGGTGGTGGTGGTGGGCGATCACGTGTTCTTGAAAATGGGAATATCTTTGAGAAAGCAGGAGTAAATTTCTCAGCCGTATCAGGTATTGCTCCGAAATATTTATCGGGTGATTCTGCTAATGAACTTGAGTTCTTCGCTACCGGTACATCATTAGTACTGCATCCTCATAATCCACACGTACCAACAATCCACGCAAACTTCCGTTTTTTTCAACTCTCTTCTGGTGAAGCATGGTTTGGTGGCGGAATTGATTTAACACCCTATTATATTATTGAAAACGATATAAAGGAGTTTCACTCTAATCTGAAGCGCGCCTGTGATATGCACGATCTGTCATACTATCCCCGTTTCAAAAAATGGTGTGATGAGTATTTTTATATTAAACATCGCAGAGAAACACGTGGGGTTGGTGGACTTTTCTTCGACCACCTCAAAGGTACTGAGGAGGAACTCGAACGCATCTTCTTGTTTGTAAAAGACATTGGAGACTCATTTCTCCCATCTTATTTACCTGTCGTTGAACGAAATCATGCGAAACCGTTCACTGAACAAGAGCGTCGTTGGCAATTGCTTCGACGCGGGAGATATGTAGAATTCAATCTTGTTTATGATAAAGGCACATTGTTTGGGTTAGAAACGAATGGTAGAATTGAAAGTATATTAATGAGCTTACCTACCACTGCGCGCTGGGAATATGACATGCACCCTGAAGCTGGTAGTGCTGAAGAACAAATGCTCTCTATTGTACAGAATCCAAAAGAATGGGTAGTATGATTAATTCATTTCATATCATTCCTTGCATTCTCTTACCACTTATCGTTTCGGTGCTTTTCACGATCTCCTCGCATCGCACACTAAGAACAAATCCGCTTGTCAACATTTCAATGAGGGCGTTGCTCGTTTTTCAACTCAGCCGGGCACTCTATATCTTTACTTTCGGAATTTTAATTGCAGCTTTGATCCTCGGCATGATTCTCTTTGGCGAAGGAGGAGAACGGACGAGACAGGTCATTGCCCTTGCACCTCCGGAGAATTATAATGCGGCATCTCTCATTCTTGCCGGTTGGAGTAATATCCTTCTCCCTCTTATTTTTAGCTCAATTTTCATTGCCCTTATCTCACTCGGATACATAGGCAAACAGGTTCTCAATAGATTTCCGGTCGATGGAAAGCCTGGAAGAGAGTTTAGTGGATTTCGATTTACCTTTTTTTTGATGGCGATCTCGTTGATGTTACCGCCGCTCGTTTTTGCATCGCTGTTACTTATTTGATACGTATGATACAGGCTCAGGATAAAATTGCAGTTGTTCTTCTTCAATTCGGTGGACCCGATTCGCTCGAAGCTGTCGAGCCATTTCTCTTTAATCTTTTCAATGACCCCGATATTGTGCAAGTTCCTCTCGGTTTTCTGTTGCAGAAGCCATTAGCAAAATATATTTCGCGCAATAGAGCAAAAAGTGTTCGATTGAAATATGATGAAATAGGAGGGAAATCACCAATTGTTGAAAAGACCGAGATACAGCGTCAGAAATTACAAGAAGCATTAGATAGTAGATATGGAGCGGGTGTTGTTCCTGTCCTCGTCGCTATGCGCTATTGGAAGCCTTTCACGAATGAGATCGTTACAAAATTAAAGCAACTAGGGGTCAAGAAGGTCGTACTGCTACCTCTTTATGCGCAATATTCTAAAACAAATGCCGTCTCTTGCTACAATGAATGGGATCGCGCTCTCCAAAATCAGCAATTACAATTTGAGGAAAGACGCATTCAATCCTATCATCTTGATCCGACATATATTGCCGCGATCAACGAAAGGATGGATAAGGGCTTGAAGCGATTTGCTTCGCTAGAAGATGTCTATATCCTTTTTTCAGCACATGGTATCCCGATCGATCTTGTCTTTGAAGGCGATCCTTACCCTATCCACATTCGTGAGACAATGGAAGCCGTGATGGATGTTCGTGGTAGAGAGATTCCATATTCGCTTGCCTATCAAAGCAAAGTAGGACCTAAGCAATGGCTCACACCTTCCACAGAAAACACTCTCAAGGAATTCGGAGCGAATGGAATGAAGAAATTATTCATTGTCCCGATTGCTTTCGTGAGCGATCACATCGAAACTTCACACGAGCTTGATATTGAGCTTCGAGAAATTGCTGAACACGCTGGCATCCAAGAATATGAAGTAATGGAAGGTTTGAACGACTCTCCGATTTTTATCAAAGCTCTTTCCGATATGGTTGATGCTGAGATAGGAAAGTTTTAAGTTTATTTAATCAGCAAAAACCGTCCGCGAATAGAGGCAGTATGTTTTCCATCAGCCCGTAAAACAAACTCATAATTTCCCGAAGGAAGACGCGAAAGATCGAGTTGAAATTGATCGTTGCCAGAATGCTCAACGTGTCGTGACTGGCTCAGATATAATTCACCATTATTTCCTACTACATCTATTATCACGTTGCCCGTTGATCGATATACGAATGGAAGCTTTAGTACATAATTTGATTCTTTTGTGACAGGATTTGGAGAAACCGTACCGCTCTGGAGTGTCGGTTCATTCCGCATAAAGCGATAAAGCAGATCTTCGCCGCATCGTAACATCAGACTAAATGACGAATCCTGTGCGGATGTTGCGAGGATACATTTCTCATAAACTGCATTAGCATTATTTATGCTAAGATTGTTCAAACTCATTTTCGTCGTCAGCGTATCAGTCAATTGCGCATCGAACGCGATTTGAACAAGCGTTTGATCTTTCGCAAGTGGAATATCAACTCCAGCATTCAAACGTACATGGAGAATCGTGTTGCCATCTGCCAAGATCGTAGAAGAAGTATCTACAGTAAATGCAAGTGAATGATAACTGATCGAGTACGTAAACAAATCACCATTATACGTCAGATCAAACGTCAGTGATGTAATTCCCTTTTGTTGCCAATCAATACTTGGAATAACATTGAGCTTGAAGGTATCACCTGCAAAGATATTTTGTGTTGGTGATTCCAGATGAAAGCGCACATAATCCATATCAAGCGTTTTTACAGTCATCGGAATAAGCGCCGAAGAATCCGCATCCGCATTTGTTTCAATCAGAAGATCGGATGCAAAGGTGCCAACAGTTGATGGTGTATAACGTACCCATATACTATCTTTCGCACTCTTGGACAATGTGAAGGGTGTCTTGGGAGCTTTAATGATAGTATAATGTGGGTCACTGACAGTGATTGATTTAACAAGTACAGAGTCACAACCTGTGTTAAGCATCTCAATCACGCTATCTCTTTCTATGCAAAAAGGATTTGTACCGAAATCAATAGAAGCAGGACTATACTTCACAGATCGCACACCCCTGCTGACGATCATCTCAAAGGAATATGTTGTATCTCTAATACTGCTATCACTCAGTATATAACGCACATGAAACATAGCCGAATGTACCCCAACATTACTTGGGAATGCTATGACTTTACACGTATATGTATTCCCTGATGGCTGCAACACATAAGAACTAGTCTGTTGATAAGTTGCAGAAAATATTGTTGGTGAACTTGTTGTAAAGTCTGTAGCAAGAATAAGTGTTGAATCACACCCAGTATTCTTAAAGGTAAATGAAACAGAATCACCTTGCGCACACACTGTTCGAGGTGAGAACGAGAACGTTGATGAGGGAAGATTTGAGACGAACGTAGAACTTCCATTTACCCCGAAGCCACGAAGAGAAAGTGGGAACAGCATTGAATCCCCAGTCGCATTAAAGTATAATACGATTCTTGCCATACTCTCAAATCCTTTTTGCGGTACAAAATGAACAGGAATCGTAATCACACTGTCTGGCTTGAGTAACTTCGGGACAACAAAGCCAGCACGAATAGTGAACTGT
>JBKJHR010000209.1:0-3753 GCA_046598695.1 Kapaibacterium sp. (SeqCode) | reverse complement strand
TCATCTCCGACGAATTGAAGCAAAGATAGATGCACAGCATCAATACCAACGCTTCTTGCAAACTCCATTACTCCTGATCTTGAGTTATTCGAGATAATAACTGATAGCTTCGCAGAGGGAATATCACCACGCCCGATCGCGTCAAAGATCGCTCGCACATTCGAGCCGCCACCGGAAGCAAATACTGCGATGTTCATCTTTCGTAGTTTATGAAAGAGCCTCCAAAACCATAAATGCCTGTTTCGTTTCCTTCACGTCATGGGTGCGGATGATCTTCGCGCCATGGACCGCACCGTAAATCGCCGCAGAGATACCACCAATAATTCGCTCTTCTATCGGAAGTCCGCCAAGCATTTTCCCGATGGTGGATTTGCGCGAAACACCGAGCAACATCGGTACGCCAAGTTTCTTGAATGCACGGTGATGCTTCACAAGTTCGATATTATCATTCGCTGTCTTTGCAAAACCAAAGCCAACATCCAATAGCACGTCCGCTACACCGCGATCCCACGCTACTGTTCTGCGTTCATGAAGCCAATCATAGACTTCTTTCACCACATCACCATAGACATAGTCTTCGATCTTTTCTTTCTGAAATTCAGGACCATAACCGTGCATAAGTATGATCGGCGCACCAAGCGAACGCGCAACATCCAACATCGCAGGTTCTTGGGTTGCACCGCTCACATCATTAATGATCGTCGCACCGGCTTCAATTGCTTTTCTTGCAACATCTGCTTTTGTCGTGTCAATTGAAATAAGAGCATGAGGGTCGGCTTGTTTGATCTTCTCAATGACGGGAATAACTCTCGCAAGTTCCTCTTCAAGTGTGACATCTGCTGCGCCATCGCCATACGCACTTCCGGCAGGACGCGTGGATTGACCGCCAATGTCAATGATGTCTGCACCTTCGGCGATCATTGTAATTGCGTGCTTTGCCGCAACATCAACATCCGAAAATTTCCCACCGTCGGAAAATGAATCAGGCGTGACGTTTACGACGCCCATAATGAGCGTTCGCGGGGAGTCAATTAACTCAGAATATCGTGAGAGATCTATCATGTTTTTTCAAAAATACAAAAGCTAAAAGCTAAGAGAAATCCATCTCTTAGCTCTTAGCCTTTAACTTCTAGCCCTTAACTCTTTACGCCTTTACCGCAGGAGCGCGCTTCGCCGCACGAACCGTCTTGCCGGCAGCTTTACCAGCCGCAGCCTTCGCTTTCACACGTGCAACTGCCTTACGATGCTTCTTTACGACGTCTTTACCTTTTTTGTTCATTCTGAAAATATCGAAAATATGAATACATTTCTGCAAATATCAGGGGAGACCCCTTAATTGCGGAGCGATGTAACAATAATTTTGGGAAAAGTGTCGCTCTATTACTTCTTCCGATTCCACGTCGCTATATACCCATCGTTGCGGACGAGGTCGTTGATCGTCTCGATCTCTTTTACGCGGGGAAGGAGTTGGGAGAGGAAATTATGCAAAATGCCAAGTCGTTCGTTCTCTCCCGTTATGCCGAGCAACGCTTGACGCTGATCAGGCTCCAAACCGGATTTCTGCGCGATCGTAAATGACGGAAAGCGATCAACTCCCGTCCATAGTGCCATATCGAGAGTATCTATTGTGCCTTTGTATGCAAGTTCACAGAGCTCATTGAAGAGGCGGATCGTCTCGGTTGCAAGGCGTATATCGCGAATTTCCGGTTTATCTTCTATCCAACTTACCTGCGCATAAAGCAGCTCATCAAAAGCATCGGGGTTCTCGACCGAAACGATCTGGTAGCGGTTCATTCCTTCGACAACGATATCCATCTTGCCATCGGTATATTTTTTCGGGACTTCCGTGATCCGGGCTGTGCATCCAATGGAATGGAGCTTACTATTCTCGACGAAGTTAATGCCGAATGTGGTGCCGTTTTCTAGGCAATCGGCAACGAGCGTCTTGTAGCGATCTTCAAAGATATGAAGCGGGACTTGCGATTGCGGGAAGAGGACAATCGAAAGTGGGAACAACGGTATGCGTATTGTTTGGGGCATTATTTCGCGTTATCTTCTTTCCAAAGTTCGTACCATTCCATCTGCACCGCTTCGAGCTTTGCTTCGTTCGATGCGTGAATATCATCTTCCCATTCAGGGAGCGCCGAGATCCAATCACGCAGATCAGTAAACCGAACGGTCAATGGATCAGTATCCTTCTTCGTTTCGTAAAGCGCCTCTGCTATTTCATCTATATCGGTCCACGTCATATTTTTTTCAAATATAAGGATATATTAAGAGTGTATCAGGAAAATTAATGATCTGCCGTAGCTCCTTCATGGAAGAGATGCGCGATCTGCGGATTCAATTGAGGAATATCCACAATAATATCTGCTTCTGTCGTAATACATGCTTGGCATCCGAGTCGCGATTCGAGCGTCAATCCTTCCGCCTCATCAAGTTGGTCGGCTTCATCATCTTCCATTTCTGTCAGCGCATTCATTCCTTGCTTGACGATCACATGGCAGGTTGAGCATGCACAGACGCCGCCGCAATTATGCTGCAAGTCTATACCATTCGCCAATGCGACATCAAGCATGTTATCACCTACGATCGCCTCGCAAGTGATATTCATCGGTAAGTACGTAATTGTTGGCAACGGAGTATGGTTTACTTTACTGCAAATTTCTTGTAACGATCATTCACTCTTCCCCAATGAATGCCGCCGATAAAGTTATCTATATATGCGGCACGCTTGGGTCCATCTTTGTGGTAGTATGCGTGCTCGAATACGTCGCATGATACAAGCGGCACTGCTCCCCAGACTGCGCCGTAATGATGTTCATCAACGATAACGTTGCGAAGTTCACCAGAGCCAAGTTGATCGAGGATGAGCACTCCCCATCCCGAAAGTTTTGCGGCAAGTGAGCACGCTTTGAAGTCTGTCTTCCACGCATCGAATGATCCGAAGTCTCTTTCGATGAGTTTATGCAGGTCAGGTGCTTTGTTGGAATCACCATCACCGCCAAGATTTTCCCAATAGAGATCATGAAGGACAGTCCCTGCATGATTCCATGTCCATCGGCGCTTGAGTTCGCCGAAATCAGAATAATTTCCATTTGCCTTCGAAGCATCGGAGGTTTCAAGTGCTTTCTCGATCTCATTGAGCTTAGAGACGTAGCCCTTATGATGTGTATTGTAATGCCAATCGGAGGTTTCAGCATCCATCACTTTTCCAAGCAAGGTCTTTGCTTCTTCGTCCGTATAAGGACGCGCTTTGAGTTTATAATCGTATGCTTTCATGTTCGTAGTATATTAGACTTCTTCTAAAACTTTTCCAGTCAGTGCCTGCGCAACAGAAGCATTCATGATCTCATGCGCTAAAGGCTCTGTTACTTTTTCAAGCGTTTCCATTGATGTGTTGATAAGCGTCGCATTCGTCCCTGTCATTGCTTTTTTCAAAGCATAGAGGCTATCAATGACAGAATTGATATTGAGTGTTGCAATTTTCTCTTTATCCATCACGATCTCGCCGCGTCTGATCTGCCCCAATACTTTCTCTGTTGCATTGATGATGCGTTCGGCTTCGGTCTTCGCTTCTTGCAATCTTCGCGCTTCGATATCTTCTCTCGCATATTGTATGCTCTCGCGCAGCATTCTCTCGACTTCTTCATCTGTCAAACCGTACGACGGCTTGACTTCGATCTCGGTTACGACACCTGTATATTCTTCACGCGCTGAGACGTGCAAGATACCGTCGGCATCAATGAGAAA
>JBKJHR010000275.1:0-6508 GCA_046598695.1 Kapaibacterium sp. (SeqCode) | reverse complement strand
ATCCCGATACTATGTTTTTCGGGACGATCAACGTGTTCAGAAGTTACAACGGAGGAAAGGATTGGGATACGATCAGCCGATGGGGTGAATACTATGGCGATCATGAACATAATCTTCATGCTGATATTGATGGTATCCAAACATTCGTAGACCCTTTTGGGAAAGAGTATGTCTTTGCCATGACCGATGGCGGGATATTCTCTTCTGAAAATAATCTTCAGAATGCACAAAACATCACCTTAGCAGGGATCGGAACAAGTCAGTATTATAGTGTCATCAGCTCTACATCTGCAACGCCCTATCAGATATATGCTGGGGCGCAAGACCAGGGATTTCAGAAGGGCGTTGATAGCAGCGCGATACGCCTTGCATTTAAGCAAACGATAAGCGGTGATTACGGGCATCTGACTTCATCCGATAAAGGCGCAAGTGTTTGGTGTAATTATCCGGGCTTCTCCATGTATTACCCTCTATCCCGAAAGAATGATTATCAACGCGGATGGAGCTTCAAGCCGGGAAATAGATTGTGGATTCCGCCGATCATTGCTGACCCTGATGATCCGAAGGTTTCGTATGTCGGAAGTGGAAATGGTGATGCTGCAAGTATTTGGAAACTGTCGTTTATTGCCGACACCGTGAAGAGAGATTCTATCAAGGCTGATCCAATGAGTTTTGATTTCAGCGGCGGCAATAAAGATCGTCATATCTCTTCTATCGCGATCTCTCCACTCGACCATAAACTGCGGTATGTATTAACAAGTGATGGACAGTTCTTCCGTTCGCAAGACGGTGGAGTGAACTGGATCCGTACTGATTCTTCGTCAGGCGTAGGAGGACATTATTTCTATGGTTCATCGATCATGCCATCAACAAAGAATGCTGGAGAGATTATCATTGCAGGAAGCGGCTATTCGAACCATGCAGTCTATCGCTCAATAGATAACGGTGTCACATTTATTCCTGCTGATTCGGGTTTGCCCAAAACACTTGTCTATTCAATTGCACAAACCCCAGACGAGAACTTCTTCTTTGCCGCTACGGAAGTTGGTCCTTATATCTATAGTAAAGAAGAATCGCAATGGTATGATATGTCAGCAGGCACTGCACCGGATATGGTGTATTGGTCTGTTGAATATGTGCCGGAGATCAAAACCGTTCGCTTCGGGACACACGGTAGAGGAATTTGGGATATTGCTATCAATCAATTCAAAAGCGGTATAGCAAATGAGGTTCATAGCGTTGCAGAAAATCCTACTATACTTTCGCAATACAGCGCCTCGCAAAAAGTAAAATTTATATGCAACATCTCACGAACAGGTGAGACGCGATTAACGCTGTATGATCTTAGCGGAAGAATCGTGAATCAACTATGCAATGAAGTAGTACCAAAAGGTGAGCATAGCTTTGAATGGAATATGCGTTCATCAAACGGGATGGAATTGCCTACAGGAATCTATCTTGCTGTTCTTAGCAATGCAGGAAAGACAGTATTTGCGAAGGTAGAAATTCTCAGGTAGCGTTCGCAACAACCCGATGCTTATGCCCTGCTTCTAAACAAGGATGATCCGTCGGCAAGAACTTGCCAGGGTTTAATCGGCTATCGGGGTTGAAAACATTCCTGATCTTTGACATTACCTTGATGTCAGCATCAGAGAACATCCAACCAAGTGCCTCTTTCTTTTCGATACCAACGCCGTGCTCCCCGGTGATGGAGCCGTTCTTCGCGATGCATAGCTTCAGAATGTCTTTGCCTGCTTCAAGACATTTACGGATGCTTTCTTGATCTTTCTCATCATAGAGAATTGCAGGATGTAAGTTGCCATCGCCGGCATGAAAGATATTTGCAATGCGAAGCCCATATTTTTTCCCGATAGCATATATTTCTTCGAGCACTTCGGGAAGTGCATATCGTGGGATCACACCATCCTGTGTATAGTAGCTCGGACTAACTCTGCCAAGTGCACCGAATGCTTTTTTCCTCGCAACCCACAATGCATTCCGTTCTGCATCATCTTTGGCAATGCGTATCGTTCGAGCTTTATGCGCCTTCGCAATATCGGTTACCGTTGCTGACAAGCGTTCGAGAGAATGTTTTCTACCGTCAAGTTCTATTAAGAGGAGTGCGCCTGCATCTATAGGGAAGCCAAGATGAAATGCTTCTTCGAGCGCATCTAACACTTCGCTGTCGATCATTTCTAATGCCGCGGGAAGAATGCCGCCACCGATGATCGCACTTACCGTCTCCGACGCATCACGCGGTGTCGGGAAATCAATGAGCATCGTCTTTACTGCTTCGGGTATCGGTGTGAGCTTGAGCTTCGCTTTTGTGATGACGCCAAGTGTCCCCTCGCTTCCGACCATCATAGAAAGGAGCGGAGCAGTGTGATCGTTAGCATCGAATGTATGAACGCTCCCATCAGGTAATATCACTTCCAGAGCAAGAACGTGCTCTGCTGTTGCTCCATATTTCAGGCAATGCGGACCGCCGGCATTCTCGGCGATGTTGCCGCCGATCGTGGAGTTGCTGCCGCTCGATGGATCAGGTGCGAAATGTAAACCAAATTTCTTCACCGCTTTCGAGAGATTGGCATTTACCACCCCAGCTTCGCATATAGCCCATCGCTCTTCGTGATCGACTTCGACAATGCTGTTCAATCGGGAAGTAACCACCATCACAGCCTCACCACATGCAAGCGCTCCGCCCGATAGTCCTGTCCCCGCACCGCGAGTTACGATCTGCAGATTCTCGCTTGCGCATCGGCGAACGATAGCTATGAGCTCCTCCCTTGTTTCGGGAATCAGCACAAGCGATGGACGAAATCGGTCAAGCGTAACGCCATCGGCATCATAGACCATACGATCTATCTCATCAGAGATTATCGCACGCTCAGGAAGTAGATCCTTGAAGAGATCGGCAAGTGAGTTCGACATTATGAGGACAAAAATACGGCTTTCAAGTTGTGCGGCACTAATTTCGTCAAGCTGAGAGTCTTTGCTGCTAATGCTCGGGCAACGCAGTTTGGGGAAACTCTATTCGGGGGTATTTGTTGTATTCGGGCTATAATTTACGGAAAAAACTATGGGAATTCAGCCAGTTGATCTTGAAAAAATGACGCAGATAGGCGAGACGCTCTATCAGGCGATCGCTATTACAGCCAAGCGTGCACGTCAGATCAATGACGATATTAAGCAGGAATATATGTCCCGCATCTCGACGCTCGTCCCGATGGAAGAAGAGGACGATGAATTCGAAACGACGAATTTCGACCAAATGCGCATCTCTTTAGAGATCGAAAAGCGTGGAAAGCCTACGGCTGAAGCATTAAAGGAGTTCATGGGCGAACGCCTTGAATTCCGTATGCGCGATCGTAGCGAAGAGTAGGTTTTTCAGTTTTCATTCAGATTTTACGTATTTTTGTGTCGTTACCCATATTTTGGGTGTAACAAATGTGCATTTGGTGAGTTATTCGTACTTACGAGGCGTCTAACAACGCCTGCCGCATTCGTACAAAATAGCCCCCTCTAAGCATTTTCCCCAGAATGCACTGTTTTAGCGTGTGTTTATACAATTTTTTATTAACGCGTTCGTTGTTTTCAACCTTTATACAATAACCATTATGAGACGTACTTTCGTCAATTTGCTCGTGCTTGCAGCCCTCGGCTTGGCAAGTGTCGCATCAGCCCAGACCCGTAGCGGCGGTTTCCGTCGTCTTCAATTGGATGACAATGCAGGCAATAATGCTTGGTTAACGAATAGCCTCGGCTCTGTAGGACTTGATAATGCCGGTTTAATAACGGGTACTTTCCCAAAGACGAATGCGATGCTTACGCTCCTTCCTGGTGCCAAGACCTTCGGATTGGTTATTGATGGCGGCTCTACTTGGAGCCTCGACATCACAAATGCCTCAGCGAATTCTATCCGCACAGGCGGCAGAACGATCCTTGGTGATGGTGTCGGTGCTGACCCATTGACAGTGAATCTCGGAACAGGTGATCTTACGGTCGTCGGTATTGCAGCTCCTGCACTCCCAGCTCCATTTAATAATCTTCTTTATCTAAATGGCTTAAGCCAAGTTCGCCAAACGGCGGCTGGTGTGAATGTCGTCACAGGTAACGGTACATTCCTTACCCATGCGATGTGGACTCCTGATGGATTTAAGCTCGGTGATTCATACATCAGCCAGTCATCGAACGCTGCAGGTGGAACACTGACCGTATCTGAGCGCACAACCGTCAATTCGACCGTTGCAGGCAACATGGTCACGATCAACAACTTTAACAATGCCTCAACAGCATTGAAGATCAACGCCAATGGCGGAACAGGTGTTTTTGTTGACCCTGCTTCAATAGGTATTCAGCTTGATGCTACAGCAACTGGTATTAGCTACGTCAATAGCAACCCAACGACTGGTATCAGCCTTCGTGCAAGTACCACGGGTATTAACTTTGCGAATTCTCCCGTTACAGGTATTGATGTTTCTGCTACGACAACTGGCGTTTTTATCAATGGCGCACCAACCACTGGACTTATTGTTAACGGTGGAACAGCAACCGGCATCCGTGTTAATAATCAGGCTGCCAATGGTATCGGTATGGAGATCCTCCGTGTAAGCAATAATAACAATTCTCTTTCAGGATATGATTACACCCAGTCAGTCTCAACAGCAACAACTACACATGCTTTCCGTGCGCAGAATAGTAGTGTTGGTACTATCACAAACGGTATGACTGTTTCAAATACGGGGGCAGGTGCTATCACAAATGGTTTAAGAATTGAAAATACAGGGGCAGGCACGATCACTGCTGGCATAAATGTTAGTGGAGCAGCTGTAGGTGTTGTTGCGAGTGCTGTATCAACAACAGCGGCAGTTCCTATCGGCGGAGATTTTTCTGCAAGCGGCAGTAGTACCTCAAATGTTGGATTAAGTGCGAGCGCTGTTGGGGGTGGTTCACCGATAAATATTGCCGCTACATTTAATGCAAATAACGGTCTTTCAACCAATGTTGGTGTACGTATCTTTGCATCAGGCTCAGGTCCGGCGGCAAATGCAATTGATGTGACTAATGGTGGTATAAGATCAACAGCAGTTGCAACGAATCGCTTTGCAAATACTGTCACTCTTGCTGGTGGTGCTGCAACGGAGAATATATCAAATACGCTTGCAGTGGCGGGAAGTACGGTGATTGTGACATTCCAGGGAACGGCTGCACGTGCCGCTGCACTCGGACAAATCATCGTTACGGCAGTTGGCGGTAACAACATCACCGTTGGTAATGCAAATGGTATTAATTTTAACAACACAGACATTATTCATTACATGATTATCAACCACTAAATAGTGGTATAGACGATCCTTCGAGATTGTTTTTAATCTCATCCGAGGGACGTCGTTCAAAGAAACCCTGCCAATTCGGCGGGGTTTTTTATTTGGTGTGACTGAATCATTCGCAATGCTCTTGCCGTTAAATAGAGCAGAAGGAACACGTTATGTCATCTATAAAACATAAAGCAGACAAAGCATATCTCGACGAAGAATTTCTCACGAGTCCCGAAGCCAGAGTGCTCCGGATCATGTCGGAATACATGGAGCCGCGTGTGCGGCTGATGAAGGAGAAAGTGAAAGACACTATCGTCTTCTTCGGCTCGGCGCGCACCATTAGCCTCGAAGAAGCTGCTGCAAAGCGATTGCAGCTTGAGCATACCGATGCGGTGATCGAGCGAACCTATTCGCGCAACGAGGACATCCAAAAAGAGCTCGTCTCGGCACGGAAGAAGGCTGACACGATGATCAAGATGGCAGATTACTATGAAGATGCTGTCGAACTTGCGCGGCTCATTACCGAATGGTCGGTTCACGTTGCGGCGAGGGAGTATGAGGAAAACCAAAATAAACATCCTATACCTGGGACCGAGCGCGTCCCCTTCGTCAGTCTCGAATCCATTAAGACCCATGACTTGAAGCAACGCTACGTGATCTGCTCCGGCGGAGGACCGGGAATCATGGAAGCCGCAAATAAAGGGGCGATGCTTGCTGGCGGAAAATCTATCGGCTTCAACATCTCGCTCCCGTATGAGCAGATGCCGAATAGCTATATTACTGATGAGCTCAACTTTGAATTCCATTACTTCTTCATGCGTAAGTTTTGGTTTTCATATCTGAGCAAGGCACTTGTCGTCTTCCCAGGAGGATTCGGTACGATGGATGAACTCTTCGAAGTCCTTACTCTGATTCAGACGGGTAAGATCCATAAGAAGATGCCCATCGTCGTCTATGGGAAAGAGTTTTGGGAGAAAGTCATCAACATTAACTATCTCGCAGAAATGGGGGTTATTGATCCTGATGACCTCTACCTCATCCATTTCAGCGATTCCCCCCAAGAAGCATTTGAATATATCAAGACAGAACTCGAACGCATTGATACCGGCGAAGAGAGCTTCATGAAGAGCAATCCGGTCAGCGAAGAGCCGGAGGAAGACGAGAATTAGTACCTCAGGCTTTTTATAGCC